>JBEKNX010000289.1:0-6324 GCA_049522375.1 Acidimicrobiales bacterium
TGCTGACGCCCGTGATCGTGTTCGATGCGGTGATCACTTGTCCGAACTGCGGGACGAGGAGTCGTGAGGTGATGCCCGAGGACGCGTGCCAACACTTCTACCGCTGCGCCGGCTGTGGCGAAATACTCCGGCCCCGCGAGGGTGACTGCTGCGTCTTCTGCTCCTACAGCGACCAGGTCTGCCCGCCCAAACAGACTGGGCCCTGCTGAGGCGACGCCCGTCTGCCTCTCGACGAGGGTTCGTCAGGTGCCGACGACGGCCACGGCCCGCTCATAGTGGCCGATCTGCGTTCCTGCCGTCGCGACTGACCACCGGTCCCCATGAGGTGCATATCAGACGGATAGGGGGGCGCCCCACCGGATGCTGGTAGCCAACACTGCGTGATCACCTCGCCACAGCCGTGCAGCCGAGGGTGGCGGGCTCCGGGTAGATCCTGGTGGCCGCCGACACACCACATTTGTCCCTTGTTCGCCCTGGGCGCCGGGCTACCTGCGGTTAGCTCGGGTTTCGGCAGGCAGCTGGGCAGCCGCAAGCGGGAGTGGCAACACCTCGGGTCAGCTGCTGTACTTTTGCTGTACTTTTGCTGTACATCTGCCCACTGTTCGCCCCCACCGGGGCGTGGCTCCCGTCAGCCACCGCTGGCGCCGATAAGAGCAAACGACATAGTCGTCGGAGGCGATGATGGGAGGTGTGCTTGAGCCTGAACGGACCGTGGGAGGAATGTCTCCGAGAGAGGTCACCCGGCTCGTGTACGACTACATCGGCGTCGAGGGTGGGCACCTAGGCGACTTCAGCTACCGGACGCTGGAGGAGTTCTACCCCCGGTACTGTAACCTCGCCATCAACCCGTTCGAGGTGCTCTTTCGCGTTCGTCTTGCTCATCGTGACGGCTACGGGCCGGTTCTCTCTTTGCCTGTTGGAGCAGCCGAGCCCAAGCAGTATTCAACGAGAAGAGGTCCCTCCGGAAAAGCCGGGTCCTGGGGGGGTGGCCTTGTGGAAGCAGACACCGACATTGTCGAAGAAGCGGTCGAGTTGCTCCTTCGCCCGGAAGACCTGCGTTCGGGTAGGGTTCGGCAGTTTATGGGATGGGTCATCGTGGGAACACCATGTCTGGAGTGAGCTCTTGGTAGCGGCCGAGCGGGCCGTCGCCATCGCGAGCGCTGGCCTGGGGCCCGTACCGCCAAGTTCGTAGGCTCTCCGCCAGCGCTCGCCTCAACAGCCCTAAACGGCTATGGCGTGCCCTGTTGACAGCTGTCGGCGATGTCCTCGGCCGCGCTCCTGGCTTCGACGAGGCTGGTGAGCTCTTGGCCGTGGTGGACCAGGCGTCCCGAGATCGTGACCTCGTGTACGGCGGCTCCGGGTGGGAAGGCCGCCCGATGGAGTTGTCCTCGCCGACGAGCCACCACTGCTCCCGCGCCCCATGTTCCCACCGGTACCTCACGCTCCAAGCCTCGTCGTCAGCTCACCTTCTTGACGCGCCGCACGGACCAAGTACACCACGCGGGGACAGTCGGGTGGTAGATGCCCCTCGGACATCGGGCGGTAACCGGTGGTCTTGAACGGGCGTGCGCCAGGCCGACGAAGCCCTCGACGGGAGCGCAGGTGGCCTCCCCGTCAGCGTCGTCGACGGAACTGGCCGAGAGGATGGGGACCTGACCCGCTGAAGGGAGACGTGGGTAGTCGCAAGTAGTGATATTGAAGCTGTTGGCCGGGCCGCAAAGGGCCGTGCTCGCCCAAGCCCCTAGCCGACGCGCTGGCGCCGCGGGCGGGGTAGTCGCCGGCGTTCCTCGGCCGCGAGCCCGCCCCAGATGCCAAATTCCTCCTCCAGCCCTGCGCTCAGGCATTGCTTGCTCACGGGGCACGTAGCGCAGATGGCCTTGGCGGCGGCGATTTCTGCCGCCTTGTGCGAATGGCACAGGTCGACGAAGAAATCATTGCCTGGCGCGTCCCGGCAGGCTGCTCGCTCCGTCCAGCCGCCCGAGCCCCGCGTAGTCCTCGCGCCCAGCCGGGGGTCGTGCTTTACGTGTGGCGGCGCCGGGGCCCTCCTGCGCAGCTTGGCCCGGGCGCCGAGCTGCGACCAGCCGTGCTCGGCGCAGAGCTGGCGGTCATCAACCGCGGCTTCGCCACAACCGGAGCGCCGGCAGAGCAGCGGCCGGCCCTTGAGCGCGTTCCACCCATCGGTCATCAGGTCGGCGTGCACGCCAGCCAAGGCTAGGACCTCGGTCGGCACGTGGCTAGGGCTAACCCCGAAAAAAGGGGACCGAGACGGCCGTTCCCCAACGCGATCTGCTGGCTCCTGGGACAGTGTTGGACAAACCGCTTTCAGCTGGCCGATCGGGCAGGTAACCTGTGGGTGGGCCCTCGAGGGTAAGCCCGCACCGAAGAGCCGGGGTTGAGGGTGAAAACCGGCCGCGCTGGTAGGTCTTTAGACCACAGGTGTCGTTCCCTCCCTGGGACGCTCCCGAGGGCCCAAACTACATGCCGTTTTGAGCACCCAGGTCTCGTTGTAGTTGAGCCCGAGCGCGAGCAAGCTGCACAGGTTGAAAGTCCTGCGGTTTGCGAGCACGGGGTGTGCGGGGGTCCTGACGGGCCACCACCAGCGAGCTTCGATTTCGGATCGCCAATCTGGAGTTGCAGGCTCAGTCCACCATTGAGAGCACGTCGGCGCGGCTGTCCACGTCGAGCTCGCGGCAGCGCTCACCGGGGACCAGGCCGGCAAGCAGGCCATCAGCGCCCGGTCGGACCAACTGGAGCAGGGCCGCCCGACGCGGCGGCGAAAAACCCCCAGTTGGTGCCGCAAGACGAGGATCTCGGCTTCTTTCGAGAAGGCATCGACCCGGAGGCCCGGACGAGGAACGAGAGGGCCACGGGCGAGCAGGATGGCCGAGCGCGTCGGGGCTGGATAAGCCCGATATGGGAGTTATTGGACCCTACACGTTCTGGGCGCTGTTCACTAGAAGAGCTGCGGAGTTCTCGGACACGCGTTATGCAGATCAAACCGTCTCCGTGTCCAGGAGAGGAAGTCACCATTCACAAGCCGGCCCAAGATAAAGCTGGCCTTGGGCTCCGACAGCCCTCTTGGGGCTGCGCTCAAGCGACACTATCGAGACGTGCCGGCCGGCAGCCGCGACTACTCGGCTTGCTTCGCACGTCCTCAGAAGGCCTGCCGGAGCTCAGCAGGTCAGATGGAGGACGGCATTGGTGTCCTCTGGGCCCTTTTCCAACAGCGCGATCGCATCGACGGTCGGCAACGCCAACAGCTCGACACCGCGCCGCTCAGCTTCCCGCCGCAGCTCTGGGGCGAGCGGGAGAGCCCCCTGTGCCCCGGTCCCGATCACGAGACGACGGCAGTCCCACGGGATGTTCTCAGAGAGCGACAGGGGCGTGTGGCCGTACGCCGAGCGGAGCGGCCGGGACGCCTTCTTGTCCCGCTTTCGTATGACGCCCCTGTCGAGCACCACGTCGTGGTCGTAGGTTTTGCCGTCGATCTGGATCGAGCCGAAGGCGAAACTCTGGAAGCGCATCGCCACTGGAACCTCCTCTGGCCGTGCTTGATGTCTGTTCGCACGGGGCCTGCTGAACCCTCACCCCCTGATCGACTCCTCGCGGCACAAAGAAAACTGGGCCGTCACGGTCGGCGGCGGTGAGCACCCAACCTTCCCGCTTTACCATACCAGGTGGTTACATTCACCGAGGCGTGCATCCTCCAGGCACACAGGTCCGAGAGGGCCGAGGAGGCGTCGCCAAGTCTTGACAATGACCGGCGTCGTTCTGATCTAAGGACGGCAACGAGGCGACCCGGACGGGCTCCTATGGCGCGCGAGAAGTGGTCGTTATGCGTGCCTCCAGCGATCCCCGACGCCCAGTTCTCGGGCGTGCACTATGTGCGGAGGAGGTGCCGAAACCACCCTGGTGGGGCGCCTTTTGTGCAAATGGGTTCTGCCTGGTGGCTGGTCATCTGCCACTGGCAGACTGAACCACGTCTGGCGCCCAACACTACAGTGAGACCAATGAGGGTCGGGGTGCTGGCTGACGTCCACGGCAATGCGGTCGCTTTGCGGGCGGTCCTCGACGATGCTTCCTGCTACGGCGTCGAGCGGTGGTGGGCATTGGGCGACCTAGTGGTGTTCGGGCCTCGGCCTGCCGAAGTGCTCCAGCTCCTCAGCGGCTTACCCTCCATAGAGTTCGTGATGGGCAACACTGACCGCCACGTCGTGGAGGGGACTTCGGCTTTTTCCATGGCTGGAGCTGGCGCGCGGGGCGTGACATGGACCCAGGGTGTGCTGTCCCAAGCCGGGATGCTCGACTGGCTGTCGGGCCTGCCCGCCTCGCAGACCCTCGAGCTCTCGGGTGGGACCAGAATGCTCGGGATCCATGCTTCGCCGAGCTCGGACGACGGGCCCGGCATCGACCCTGACAGCTCGGACGAGCAACTAGAGGGGCTACTGAACGGCTGTGGTGCAGACGTTGTCGTAGGAGGCCACACACACCTCGCCACCGACCGGACGGTCGGTGCTATCCGGGCTCTCAACCCTGGCTCCGTGGGCCTCCCGAGAAGATGCCGTGGGGCCGGGTGGCTTGTCGTCGACGACGAGGACGGGCTGACCGTCGAACACCACGTCGTGCCGTTCGACATTGACGCGGTCATATCGGATTCGCGCGCGCGTCGGTACCCAAATGCCGATTACGTCGAATCGGTCCTCACCGGTCGCCACCCAAACGCCCACTGACCAGGTGACGGCCGACCCGTGGTCTCGCAGTCGACGCGGCATAAGCCGACCTCATTCGCCAGCCAGACCATGTCAGGGTCGGGAAATACCTCCACGGGTGGCGAACTTCACCGGCAGACCCGCTCCGCTACCGGGGTGCCGGGTCTATGCCAAGGGGCCGAGGTGTACAGATGAGGACCTACTGGTTCGTGCATGAAAACGGCAACATGGTCGTTCGGCTAGAACCCAAGCCCGGCGACAGCTTCATCCTTGGCCGGGGGATCCAAGGACTGGAGGCGCGAGCCGCGTTTTGTCGCCTTCCGCTAGTGCGACCCAGGCATGGACTGGGACGAGGTCGACGATGCCACTGGTCGACTGGTCGCTGACGCCCTGATGGCCAAGGACTATCCAGGAGCGCCACGGCAGCCGTAGTTTTTGCGCAAGGCGATGAACAGCGTCGAGGCGGACCACCCGGCTACCATCAGCCATCTCCTGAAGATCTGCCCACCTGAGCTCGCACGATGACTTCGTCCACCCGGTCACAGTTCTCCACGTTGGAGCGGCTTGCCGCCGCCCCGGGCGAGGTCGACCGGTTGACTCGGTTGCCGCGAGCCAGGCGCCCGCCGGCCGCAGACCGGTTTTGGTCTTGGCAACTGCCCCACACCACTGCTTACGGCCTCGCAACCGAGCGTTCTAGTCCAGGATGGTCTAGGCGATCAGGCGGGGCACTAGATCGGTGCGGCAAGGCGCATCCGTGAGTTGGGAGGCGATGTCGTCGTCTGCTTACCCAGGCCGTCTATCAGCAGGGTGTTCCAGCTCGTCGGCCTGGCCCGGGTCGTGACGGTGGCCAGCAGCACCAGTGAGGCCATGGAGCACTCATCCAGCGCGGTGGTGGCTTGAACGTCAGTGCACGGTGGAGGGACTGGCGCATCGGCAGTCGGGACCGAGCCCTCCTGAGCGGCTCTCACAGGAACCCATACCCGGGCGGCGCCGGTGCAAGATTGACCGCCTGTCCCGCCCACTCAGGCGCGGCGGGAGAGGTGATGGTCCTGCGGCGGGAGCGGTGAGCAGGCCGGCAGGCCCAACCGCCGGCCGGAGGTAGCGCGGCCAGCTTGGGGACAGACGGGCCCACCGCCGTAAGCAGTGGAAAAAAGGCACAGGACCCTTCTTCGAGGTCTGGGCCGCTGAGGGGCACCCACTGGCCCCTGGCTGTAGAAGGCATAATTGTGCTGCCACTGGGCGCAGCTGGCACAGGCACGGCGGCACCGGGCCGAGGCCCCTGATCGGGATTCTGGTGCCCTTCAGGCGTTACCGGTGCTGCTCTGGTCCGCGTCTGAGTTGAGCGCCCCACGTCAGAGAGCCAGGTCCGCGCGCGGTCTTACGATGGAGGCTATTGCCAGCGCAGCCCAAGCCCGAGAAGAACAAACCGGTCAGGCCGAAGGCGAATCACTCCGTCTATCGCGGCATGACGCTGATGGTGGTGAGATGTGAAAGCTGCGGAGCGGTCATGACGGAGCAACGAAGGGTCGGCGGCAAGCTCTGGATGTACTGCCCCAACGACCCGGCGCTTCCCGTTCGCCCCGATTTGCTCCGGCCCTAAGCCCGGCTACCGGTA
>JBEKNX010000290.1:0-6318 GCA_049522375.1 Acidimicrobiales bacterium
CTTGCGGCCCGGCGTCGTGTAGCTCGACCGGTCTCGCGCCCTGGGGCCAGCGCGCCGCCGGCGACACCGAAGCGGAGCTTCCTCGTCACTAGGTCTTGCGCCACGTCAATGAGCGCGCGGTTGTTTGCCAAAGGGCGCACGCCTTCAACCGGACCGAGGCCCTGTGCACTACGCAGCGGCCGAGGAGGTCCTTCAAGCCACAGATGTCCATGAGCCGCCGGGCGCTTGGAGAGGGGGACCGCACTGTCAAGGACCGTGACCACAGCCGGAGGAGCTCCCGGGCCCGGACGATGACCGCGAGCGTCGACAGGCCCATGGGCCCCGCCTCGACGCAGCTTGCTCGGGCCTTGTCGGCGTCGCCAGCGCTTTGCTGGTCCCTCCGCGGCGAAGTGCGCCCCGAGCCACGGTCCGCACGTGCGGTGGTGAATTGTCATTGGGGTAGGATGAGGCTCGTTAGATGTGACCGTGGCCCGGGAAGCCCTGGTCACGACACCGTTGCTCCAGACCCTGGTGACGCGAACACTGAGTGTTCTGTTCAGGACCCCAGGAGGAAGGAGCGACGAAAGATGCCAGCAGGCCCTGATCGCGCCGCTTGGTCCACGCGCCGCGCCGTTCGGCCACAGCAGAACCCAAGCCGGTCACGGCAAACCCGCCCTGCCGCGGAGGGCCGACGCCAGTCCTTGCCGCTGTCTTCTTGGGGCCGGGGAGCTGGCTCACGTCCCGGCCGAGGCGGTCCTGTTGTGACTGCCGGTCCCCCCGAGCTGCGGTCGGTAGGCCAGGCCCAGGGCCGGGTGAGGGCCCGCTGCCTCAACCACGTACGCCCCTCACCAAGGCACTTGCCAATTCGCGGCTGTCAGACGACCGGAGGTTGAAGCCATGAACACGGGACCACTTTCCCCCGAACTGCTCCACAAGATGGACGCCTACTGGCGCGCCGCAAACTATCTGTCGGTCGGCCAGCTCTATCTTTGGGACAACCCGCTGCTGAAAAAACCGCTGGAACTGGCCCATGTGAAGCCCATCGTGGTCGGGCATTGGGGGACCACTCCGGGCCAGAACTTTATCTATGTCCATTTGAACCGGGTCATCAAGAAATATGACCTGGACATGTTCTATATCGCCGGTCCCGGCCACGGCGGGCCGGCCCTGGTGGCCAATACGTACCTGGAGGGCACCTACAGCGAGATCTACCCGAACGTCAGCCAGGACGAGATCGGGCTCCAGAGGCTCTTCAAGCAGTTCTCTTTCCCTGGCGGTATTTCCAGCCACGTGGCGCCGACGACGCCGGGGTCGATCCACGAGGGGGGCGAACTGGGGTACTCGCTCAGCCATGCCTTTGGGGCCGCGTTCGACAACCCGGGCCTGGTCGTCGCCTGCGTAGTCGGCGACGGCGAGGCGGAGACCGGCCCTTTGGCCACGGCGTGGCAGTCCACCAAGTTCTTGAACCCAGCCACCGACGGGGCGGTGCTGCCCATCTTGCACCTCAATGGTTACAAGATCAGCAACCCGACCGTCTTGGCCCGCATCGAGCACGACGAGCTGGACCAGTTCATCCGGGGCTGCGGATGGGCCCCATATTTCGTCGAAGGCGATGACCCGGCCGAGATGCACCAGCTCATGGCGTCCGCCTTGGAGGCAGCTGTCGAAGAAATCCTCAAGATCCAGCGCAACGCTCGGGACAATGACGACACCACCCGCCCCCGCTGGCCGATGATCGTCCTTCGCTCGCCCAAGGGCTGGACGGGACCAAAACTGGTCGACGGCCTGGCCGTCGAGGGCACCTTCCGGGCCCACCAGGTGCCGCTGCTGGTGGACTCGGAGCACCCGGACCATGTCGCCCAACTCGAGGCCTGGATGCACAGCTACCGGCCGGAAGAACTCTTCGACGAGGATGGCCGGCTCGTCCCTGAGCTGGCGGGACTGGCGCCCGAGGGTGACCGGCGGATGGGGGCCAACCCTCATACCAATGGCGGCATGCTGCTGCGTGACCTGCGCATGCCCGACTTCCACGCTCACGCCGTGACCGTGCCTTCCCCCGGCGCCGTCGATGGCCAGGACACCTTGGTGCTGGGCGGGTTCTTGGCGGACGTGACCAAGCTGAACCAGGAGGAGCGCAACTTCAGGGTGTTCGGTCCTGACGAGACCCTGTCTAATCTGCTCGGTGCTCTCTTCGAGGTTACCGACCGCCAGTGGGAGGCGCCCATCGTGGAAAACGACGAGTTCCTGGCGCCCGACGGCCGGGTGCTCGACTCGATGCTGAGCGAGCACCAGTGCGAGGGATGGCTGGAGGGCTACCTGCTCACGGGACGCCACGGGCTGTTCAACTGCTATGAGGCCTTCATCCACATCGTCGACTCGATGTTCAACCAGCACGCCAAATGGCTGAAGGTCACCTCGGAACTACCGTGGCGGCGCAAGATCGCCTCGCTCAACTACCTGCTCTCTTCGCATGTGTGGCAGCAGGACCACAACGGCTTCACCCACCAGGACCCCGGGTTCTTGGACCACGTGGTCAACAAGAAAGCAGACATCGTGCGGGTGTACCTCCCTCCGGATGCCAACTGCTTGTTGTCGGTCGTCGACCACTGCCTGCGCAGCCGGGACTATGTGAACGTCGTGGTGGCCGGAAAACACGCACTGCCGCAGTGGCTGAGCATGGACGAAGCGGTCGTGCACTGCACAGAGGGGATCGGCATCTGGGACTGGGCCAGCAACGACCAAGGAGCGGAGCCGGACGTCGTCATGGCCTGCTGCGGGGACACTCCCACCCTTGAGGTGCTGGCTGCCACCTCGATCCTGCGCCGGCACCTCCCCGAGCTGAAGGTGCGGGTGGTCAATGTCGTCGACCTGATGAAGATGCAACCGAGCAGCGAGCACCCCCACGGGCTGAGCGACGCCGACTACGACTCGCTGTTCACCAAGGACAAGCACATCATCTTCGGCTTCCACGGCTACCCCTGGCTGGTCCACCGCCTCGCCTACAGCCGCACCAACCACAACCTGCACGTGCGCGGTTACAAAGAAGAGGGCACTATCACGACCCCGTTCGACATGCGGGTGCAGAACGGCTTGGACCGCTTCCACCTGGTCCAAGACGTGGTCGACCGCCTCCCGGGCCTGGGGTCGAAGGGCAGCTACCTCAAACAGATGGTGCAGGACAAGCTCGTCCAGCACAAGGTCTACATCGACCAGTACGGCGAGGACATGCCGGAAGTCCGGGACTGGAAGTGGGGAGAGCCGTGGGCCAGCTAGCCGCGGGCCAGGTAGCTCTGTACCCCCTGCGCTTCGAACCGATCTATGAGTACCGGCCTTGGGGTGGCCGGCAGCTGGCCGGCCTGCTCACCAAGCCGCTGCCTGGCGACGGCCCGATCGGCGAAGCCTGGGTGCTGAGCGACCGCCAAGACCAGCAAAGCCGCGTCGCCGATGGACCGCTCAAAGGCCAGGCCATTGGCCAATTGCTGGACCAGTTCCCCCAGCACATGATGGGGACGCTAGGCCCCTGGCCCCATCGGTTCCCCTTGTTGTTGAAGTTCCTCGACGCGAGCGAACTGCTCTCGGTCCAGGTGCACCCATCGGACCGCCAGACCACCTACCTGCCCGCGGGCGACACCGGCAAAACCGAAGCGTGGGTCGTGCTGGAGGCGGGGCCAGGCAGCCACGTCTATGCCGGCCTCCGGCCAGGCACCACTGCAGACAGCCTACGGGGGGCGGTCAGCAACGGGACGCTGGCCGACCACCTCGCGTGCTTGGCTCCAAAGCCCGGGGACGCCATCTTCATACCCGCGGGGACGGTCCACGCTGTGGGCGGGGGTGCCGTGGTGTTCGAGATCAGCGAGAACAGCGACGTGACGTTCCGCCTGTACGACTGGGACCACGTCGATGCCGAGACAGGCCAGCGTCGAGCGCTCCAAGTCGACCAAGCCATCGCCTGCACCGACTTTGCCCGAGGCGCGCCAGGCCCGGTGGTGCCGGCGGTGGAGGCGACCACCCCGGTGGTACGCGAGCGGCTCTTTGATTGTGGGCATTTCCGCCTGTGGCGCACCCGGGGCCGGTCGCCCTTCAGCGTCGGCGCGCCGGGCGAGGTGCGCGTGCTCGTGTGCACCGACGGGGCGGGGCACGTCGAGCACGGCGGCGGCACCTATGCCATCGGGAGAGGCGACGTCATGGTCTTGCCGGCGGTGGTCGGTAGGTGCCCGTTCCGCCCGAGCACGGAAGTGACCCTGTTGGAAGCGGCGCTACCGGAAGTGGCGCCAAAACGGCGCTCGGAGGAAACGTGAAACGATTGGTCGTCTTTGACCTGGACGGCACCCTGGCGCCGAGCAAATCCGCTCCGGACGCCGAAATGTCGGGCTTGCTCCACGACCTTCTCGGCATTGTCAGGGTGGCGGTGATCTCGGGAGGCGACTGGGCACAGTTCGAGGAACAGTTGCTCTCGGGGCTCCCCTGTGACGAACGCCTGGCGAACCTGTCCCTCCTGCCCACCTGTGGCACACAGTTCTTCCAGTACGCGGGGGGCTGGACGAGGCTCTATTCAGAGGACTTGACGCCAGACGAAAAAACCAAGATCGTCAGGTCCCTGGACGAGGCGCTCACCTCGAACGGCCTGCAGAGCGCCAAGGTCTGGGGAGAGGTCATCGAGGACCGGGGGAGCCAGGTAACGCTGTCCGCACTGGGCCAGCACGCCCCCCTGGAAGAAAAGGAGCGCTGGGACCCCGACTTCGCCAAGAGGAAGAAGCTCAAGGCGGCCCTTGACGCTCTCATCCCTGAGTTCTCTGTCCGCATAGGTGGGGCGACGTCGATCGATGTCACCAAGCCCGGCATCGACAAAGGCTACGGGGTGAGGAAGCTACGGGACGTCCTGGGTATCCCGCTGGGAGAGATGATCTTCATAGGCGATGCCCTCTTCGTGGGGGGCAACGACTACCCGGCTGAACAAGCAGGTGTTGTCTCTGTCCCGGTCCTGGGCCCCAGGGAAACCAAACTGGTGATCAGGGCCATCGCCGCTTGCCTGGACGGCGACCAGGACAGCGCCCTGCCAAGGGACAGCCGATGACCGGCTTTCGGTTGCAGCGCCTTGGCCAGGTGATGGAGCCCGAGCCAGGGAACCCACTGGAGGCCGAGGGCGTGACGAACCCGGCTGCCGCCCGCGGCCCCGATGGGCAGCTGTACCTGTTCCCGCGGCTGGTGGCGGCGGGCAATTACTCCCGCATCGGTATTGCCCGGGCCCTGTTCAACGGGGCCGGTGACTCCTCGGGGGTGGAACGGCTCGGCATTGCCCTTGAACCCGAGGCTGACTACGAGCGGCGGCCGGGCGGCGGCGGCGGCTGCGAGGGCCCGCGTACGAGCTGGCGGTCCGCCCGGGCGAGCCGGCCGCCCTCGACGCCCGGGGCACCCAGTCGACGAAGGTCGGCTGGCTCGGGGCCACAAAGGCAAAAAAGCGCAAGGAGTTGGCCGAGGAGGACCGGCAGTCCTTCGTCGTCGAGCTGGAAGCCCAGGAGCTCCTGTGGGCCAACGGCACTCACGCCCTGCTCGTCGTGCTTCAGGCCATGGACGCCACCGGCAAGGACGGGACCATCAAGCACGTCATGTCGGGGGTGAACCCGCGAGTCTGCGAAGTCACCGCCTTCAAGCAGCCCTCCTCCGAGTGGCTCGTCTTCCCCAAGCAGGAGCGCCTAGCTTTCGGTGGGAAAGCCTTCTCCATGGGACTTCTCGAAGGCCGTCTTGGCCTCATCGACGGTGGCAGTCATAGCGACGATCCGGTCGAAACCTGTGGTGCGCAGGATCCTCACCAGACTGGGCCGGTTGCAGACCACGACCACGTCGCCGCCCAGCTCACGGGCTCGGCGGATCCCCCCGATGAGGGCACCGAGGCCGGCGGAGTCGACAAATGGCACCGCGCACATGTCGATCACCAGGCGCGGCCCATTGGCCAGCTCGGCCAGCGCCTGACGGAACTGGCTGACGGTGAAGGCGTCGAGCTCCCCGACGGGGCGGCAGATGCTGTACCCGTCGCCCGTTTGTTCCTGCTCGACTTTGAGCACACCGCCTCCCAAGAGACCGTCCTGCACGCGCCCTTAAGCGCCGTCCGCTCCGGACGGGGTGTGCGGGAGATGCTACCCGCTGCAGTGGCGAGGTACCCTCCTGAACGTGCCTGTGATCGGGTAGCAGCATTGGCGGGACGAGGACCAACGTCCACATGGTGCCGAGCGAGAGCCGGGCCCACAACGTGAAAAAAACGTCGAAATAACCAGCAAGGCGAGCGCGAACGCCCGGGCCCACGAGGCCTGGATTAGCAGCTCGTCCCAGAGCCCGCGGCCG
>JBEKNX010000291.1:0-6298 GCA_049522375.1 Acidimicrobiales bacterium
TGTCCGGTCCGGACAGGGAGAGCCTTGCTCGGAGGACCGGTGCGGGAAAACCTGACAGAGGGGCTGCTGGATTATCTGACCAAACGGCCCCTACTGCTGCGGGTTTCCCTGACCGTCAACAAGCGAGCACTTGGCCCACCAGTAAAACGGCATGGCGCTGGCGGCGCTGACGAACCCTAAAGGGCTCACTAGGCCGAACGGCCAGATCGGGCTCACGTCCGAAGTGGAGAGCGCGGGCGCGGACATCAGGTCGACGGAGCCCATGGGGTCGACCGCGGAGCCGACCCCCGCCGCCGGGTTGGCCTGGGAGGGCGAGGTGGTCGGGTCCACGGTGCCCGTCGAGCTAGCCGAGTAGGTATTGGACGAACTCCAGAGAGTACCGGCCGCGTCGACCGAGGTGACCGCGAGCGTGACTTTCGCGCCGGGCTGGAGCCCGCTGACCCGGATGGTGAGCGGGGCGTCGGCCGCCGAGACCTTGGGGCTGACCATGAGCTGCAAGGCCCCGCTGGTAGCCGCGGCGGACGCCATCCCTGGAAAACCCAGCACACAGAGGGCCGCCGTCACTGACGAGGCCAACCACTTGTTGGCCGACTGCCGCTTGCCTGGCTGCTGCTGGCTAATGAACCGCCACGGGTGTGCGGCTCGGCTGGACGGCACCGGACAGCCCACCGCGGGCCCCGGCGCAGCACTCAGCGGTTGTTCGCGTTCAGATAACACCTCACAGACCTCCTCTGTCCTAGAGGTCACGGCGAAGCGCTGGGCGACTGCAACGGCGCCGTCGCCGGGCCATTGCTACAGACGGCACCGCACGATACGCCCAAAAGGAACCAGGTAATAGGGCCGAAAGTCCCGGCACCCAGTCGGCACCAGAGCCTGGCCTGGGCACTGGCGGGTGCGAGCACGCGCGCCGCGGCCCACCGACAGACGGTCGCTATGGCTCACGACGAACCGAGCTGAGGATCTAGGCCGAGCGAGAGGGCTCCCGATTATCTATTATGAGCGACCGAAAAGCTCCTGAGTTACAAGAGAAATCCACTCATATCGACGGTTATCGAACCGTCTGCAGAGGCCAATGCCCCTTGTACTACAACACAGAACCGCCGCACATATTATTCCCGAGAAGGCCGGTGCCGGTGACCGAACGACGAAAAGGTTTTCGCCGACCACAAGCGAATTCCGGGACGGCTTGGTGGGCCCGCCGCTGAAAAGTGATGAGGGGGGTGGAGGCCCACGACGTATCCGCCCCCCTGCGTGCCACTAGCGCTGAGCCTTTGGCCTCGGGATAGTCTTTCCCTCGCCGGGGAGCTCAGAAGACAGGCGCTTTGCCAGTTCTGGGTCGGCCCAGACCTCAGCAGTGTGCTCCCACTCGGCGAGGGAACGGGCGAAAGGTTCGAAGGTACCGGTCTCGGCCCCGGCTGCCAGGTGGGTCAAGATGTCCGACAGGCAGTCCTCCTGCTCCGCCCTCGGCATCCAGGCAAGCCAGGGGAGCTGCTCGGCCAGGAGCCTGGCCGCGAGCCCCGCATCGTTCTTCGCCAAGTCACGGACCATCGCGGATGCCAGTGACGTGCCTCGCATCGCGGCCCGGTAACGGCGGGCGCGCGTCATGACAAGGGCCTCGGCGTCCCGGCGGTCCAGTTGCACATCCCCGTGCTCGAGTGCTGGGAGCACCTCGCTCGGGCCTCGCAGGAACGACGAGTAGGGCACTTCGGTCACGACCATGCCACCATGATATCTGAAGTAGTGCAGATGTCCAGTCCTCTCGCCGCGCAGCGACGTGCGCGGTTCTTGTTGGCTGCAAAAGGGTCGCCAAGGAGGAAGTGCCTGCGCCTCACCCCGCCATCGACCGCCTCCTCTTCGGGATTTTTCTCGGCGCTGCGGCGCTGTTCGCCCATCCTGTGATCGCCTCGGCGATCTACGCGGGAACGCACGTGCTGGTCCAGTTGGTGTTGACGCCGCTGCTTGCGGGCTGGGCGATCTGGGTGGGGATCGCGGTCTCCGCCCGGTCCACGGATGTGCGCGCCGCGCAGCAGCTGAGCGTGTTGGCCAGCGCGCCGCCGCTGGTCGTCCTCGCCTTGATGTCGCTAAATGTGATCACGGCGTCGACTGTCCTCGCGCTCGGGCTCGCCGCAGCCCTGCTGACCGTCGGTGACTGTCCGGGGCACGCCGGAGCGGTGCTCGGCGGCCAGGTCCTTCAGCCGCTTGGCCACGAACCGGGAACGCCACTTGCCCACCGTGGTCCCCGTGCAGCCCAGTTCGGCTGCCAGCGCCTGGTTCGTCTTTGCCCTCGGCACAGCCCAGCGCGATCTTGGACCTAAGCGCCAGGCTCTGGGCGCTGGACGGCCGGCGCGCCCATCGGGCCAGGGTGTCGCGTTCTTCGTCGCTCAGCACCAGGACAGCTTTAGGTCGACCAGCTCAGGCCATACGCACCTCCATCGTCGCATGGCAAGAACGGGCCGCCGACCAGGTTAATACCCGGCCCCACCAATTTTCACAGAAATCTCGGAATCAGGACTAGTAGAACCTCATGAGCGACCTTGCCGGCACGTCCGGGCTCACAGGCGTGGTTGGGACCGCAGTCGAACCCGATGATCACCCCCGTGTCCCCCCGTGATGGCGAGCGGTTGAGGCGGCGGCCATGAACCTGCGTTGGTATGACACAACATGGTTGGACGAGGTGAACCTGGCCAGGTAGTTCGGTTCGGCAGTGATGATCAGCCGATCGACCACGTCGGTAAACTCTGGCTCCACCATGAGCTTGTCGATGTCGGGGTAGTTGTTTGCGCCCTCCATCGAGCAGACGATGATCCTCGTGTCGGGCAGGTGGCATTGCTTCAGGAGCCGCAGGCCATGGCGCAAGGAATCCAGCCCGTCGCTTCCCTCCCTATCGTCCGTGTGGCGATAAGCCACCAAGTCCTCCGCGTAGTTCAGGACATCGAGTAGGTCGTCGAAAGGAGCTCGGTCGGTCAAGTGGTCAACGGTGACTAGGTAGGCTCGCAGCTCTTCAAGATGCTTCTTGTCCCGGCAACTGTGGTAGGCCTCAAGTAGGCCGCGGATACGTCGGGACTGCATCAGCCGGTGGCGGATGAAAGCGTTGATGAAGTAGGGCTTAGCCTGCAGGGCAAGAGCGATCTGGTATGGCTCGAACATCAAGGTGTAGTTGACCCGGTAGCCGTGCTCTCGTAAAAAAAGTGCCAGGTTGTGCGAACGGAAGGCATCCTCGGTGGAGGGGGCGGCGTACCAGAACGGCAACTTGCCGTCACCGGAAAGGAGCAGGCTGACGTTGCCGCCGTTGACAGGGCCAGTGTGCGGCACCTTCACCACGAGTCGGTACGGCGAAAGGATCTTCTCGTAGGGCTCGATTTCGGCGAGCACCTTCTCGAAGTCCGGCTGGAAGGGGTTCTCAAGCTCCACGCTAACGTCGACGCCAGGGCCGAGCACCCTGGCGAGCTCGGTCAGGACGTCTTCCAGCGTGGAAAAAACGTGGCCTACATTGGCCTCGGCGTTGTTGATGAATAGGTCGTACACTATCCCTGGGTTGCAAGTGAGGTTGCCCAGCAGCCCGGCGATCGGTGCCACCTCGTACGGGTTCGCCGAGTCCGCTGAGTAGATAACCCCGGTGGGACGGCGGACACCGTTGCGGTCGTAGCCAATGTCACGCACCAAGTCAACCTCCATGAGGCCGTCAGCCCGCAGTGAGGCTTCGACTCGGAACCCTGCGGGGGTCTCACGGGCCGGCACGGAAAAGGTCTGAATGACATCGTGGAACCGCGTGGTGCCGCGCACGGTGTGAGCAGCCGCCCGAAGGAGGGGAACTTGATCGGGGTCGAGTGTAAGGCTGCCCACACGGGCAAGCACGTCTTCCTCACCCCGTGCGACTGTCAGGTCGAGGCTGCTCAAAGTAGTGCGTATAACAAGGTTTCCCCCGTCGTTAAAGCTCTGGTTGGCGGTCACAACGGTCATCTCTATCCGTCCTTCTTTGCGGGGGCACGACCCATTAAAGGGGGTTAGCCAGGCAACTATGGTCCGCTCTCATCAGCCACTACACTACACTCATTCCCTACGCTAAACAACATTCTATGTCCGGCACTTGGCAAGAAGAATGAGGGAAATCTCTACGTTGTGGGGGTACTTCCCCTACCCTAATATCCTAGGGTGGAAAAATGGCGCCGACCATATACGGGCAATTACTTACGCCTCTGGGGGGTTCCCCTACCGCACTTTGAGGTATTTCTGGCAGGTGTCCGTTTCAGGACTTTGGACCCTAGGGGCAGAGGTCGAAATACCCTTGCTCGTCCGTCCGTCGAGAGCGGACCCTATGAGCATGGTGCCAGCGGATCTGCGTGGTTTTCTGGCCCTGGCGGTCGAGCAATGGCGCGGGCTTAGGGTGACCCGCCCCAGTACGCGGCTAGGGTCGGTTCTGTGCGTCCGCTTTCCGGCCTCTTTTCGCGAAACTGCCGAGTTCGCTAGTTGGGCGCGCTGAGCGTCATGGAGCAAACCGAAAGCCAAATTGACGAGACTCCGATCTTGTCAATGGCGGGGATCACGAAGTACTACGGTGCGCACGCCGTGCTGTGCAATGTCGACTTTGCAGTCTCGCGCGGCGAAATAGTGGGTCTTATCGGCGCCAATGGCGCGGGCAAGACGACGCTGCTTAAGATCCTGGACGGGGTCGTCCCAGCTTCGGCGGGCAGCGTGGCCTTTGACGGGTGGGACGCGACTGGGGCCCGCTACAACCCGGCCGAGGCCTGGTCGCACGGTGTCGCCATGGTGCACCAAGAGCTGTCGCTCTGTACGAACCTTGCCGTCTGGGAGAACTCGTCGCTCCTCTACGACCGGGTTGGCCGAGGGCGGAGAGGTGCCCGCATCGCTGAGGCGGCTGAAGCCCTTGAGGCTGTTTTCCCGGGCAGCGGGATCTCCCCACGGGTCTGGGTTTCGGAGCTGTCGCTTGCTCAGCAGCAAATGGTCGAGATAGCGCGTGCCGCCTCCCATCCCCACCTCAAGCTCCTCGTCCTGGACGAACCGACGTCGGCCCTCTCTGGCGAGAGCAGTGCGAAGCTGCACCTCTACCTCAAACAGGCTCTCGAACGGGGCGTTTCCGCAATTTACGTGACGCATAAGCTGGACGAGATCCTTGGGCTGGTAGACCGGATCGTCGTCCTCAGGAACGGCGCAGTTTGCTGGACTGGGCTCAGACGAGATGCTTCTCGGGACCAGTTGGTTGAGGAGCTGGGCGCACGTCCGACTGCCGAAGCAGCGCCGCGGGCGCGCCTTGCCTCAGGGGAGACGCCCCCTCGCGCGGCACTGATGGAAGGTGGTGGGCCGTCGGCGCCGGCGAACGAGGCGGTAGCGGTACCTGTCGTCTCTGTGCGGGGGCTTCGCACCGGCCGGCTGCAAGGCGTCGATATTGTCGCTAGAAGCGGGGAGATCGTCGGACTTGCCGGCCTTGAAGGCGCCGGCCAACGTGACGTCCTCCGCTCGGTGTTCAGCCGGGGCAGGGGAGCGGTGCGAGGTGAGGTGGTCGTTCGCGGCTCGGTGGCATACGTAGCCGGCGACCGGGCCGGAGAGGGCAGCTTTGTCCTGTGGGACATCTACCACAACATCCTTGTGGGCGCTCTCAAGCTGAAGCGCCTGGCCAGGGTCGGTCTGCTCCGCTGGAAGACAGCAGACTCGATCGTCCAACACTGGTTCCGGCACTTAGATATAGCGGCTCCCGACTCGAAAGTGAATATCGTCGACCTCAGCGGTGGCAACCAGCAAAAAGTGCTGATAGCTCGCGCTTTCGCGAGCGAGGCGGGGGTGCTGCTGCTGGATGACCCGACCCGTGGTGTTGACGTGGCGACGAAGACCGCTGTGTACAGGGTCCTGCAGGAAGCAAGGTCGGAAGGCCGGACCATCATCGTGTACTCCACTGAGGATGCCGAGTTTGACTATTGCGACCGCGTCTACGTCTTCGCTCAGGGACGGATAAGCGGAGAGCTCATCGGCGCGCAGATCTCCGGACCGGAGATTATTCGGCTCTCCTACGCGGTCCTGACCGGGGCGGGCGCCGTACGGGCCGGTGCCGAAGCCGCCACCTCTAGCCCGGACGGTGCCCGCGCAGCGGGGGACCGAGCGCAATGACGGTAGCTGAACGCACTCGGGCCGTCGAAGTAGCACTTGCTCCACCTGGGCGCACGCCGAAGCTGAGGTGGCGCCCACCGGCATCAAGAGGCTGGACGGCGGGTGTGCTGCTGGTGGTAGTTGCGGTGGTGACAGGAATCCTCCGCCCGGCCACCGTAAGCAGCACTGGGGCCAGTTT
>JBEKNX010000292.1:0-6294 GCA_049522375.1 Acidimicrobiales bacterium
TACAGCGCATTCTGTGCCGAGTCTGTCTCGAGAAGCTGGACGTCTGCGGCCTTGGCGTAGGCACCGGCGGTGTAATAGTCCCCGTTAATGCATGAGTTGGAGCTTTCGACGAGGTCGGTTAGATACGCGCCAAGTGGCCTCGAGACCGTGGGCTCCGGAGCGGGGCCGTAAGCCTGTGCCCTCTCCGCGACCGAGCGCAAGCTTGTGCAGGCAGCCACAAGAGCTGCGCCGCCAACCCGGCCCGCAGTTTGAACAAGACTGACCCCAGCGTTAACGGCCTTGAAAAGGGGGAGAAAGCCAGCGCCCCAAGTCATGTAGCGCTGAAGGAGGGTCTCAGTGGTCGTGGTCGTGGGGGGCCGCGTCGTGGTCGTGGGGGGCGCCACCGTCGTCGTAGTCGTGGGGGGCCGCGTCGTGGTCGTGGTCGTAGTCAGCGGTGAGGTCGTCGTCGTCGTACGGCTGACTGCGGCTGTTGTTCCACAGGCGGCAAGTACGAGCGCGCTGGCACTTGCGATTGCAATCGTCAGGCTCCGGCGACGATTGGGTATAGTCGGGCGGCGCTGGGACATGGCCCTCCTCTTCGGCTCTGTCAGAAGAGGCGTCGTGCCTGCACCCGGGCGGCAACCTGAGCGGTCGTCCTAGCCAAACGGAGCGTCCCTGCTGGAACTTATTACAAAGGCTACACCGGTGAGGTCGCGATCACCTCCGGCGGTTCGCCTCGACCATCCCCTGGGCATACGTCATTGCTTCAGAGAGGAGAAGCTCAAAGGAAGTGAGATGGGAAAAGTAACGGCGCTACTCCTGGTCGGGCGTGCCTTCGGGTAACTCCGGCGTGGACGGCACAAGACCAAGTTCGCGCTCGGCAGCAGCGATGGTGGCCTCGTTTTGGGCCACAAGCCGCTCGATGACATCGGCCGGTACGACTTCGATCCTGGCCGCCGTCGGCGCGTAGATGCCGAGGATGCGATTCCGTTGATCCTCGATTCGTTGCAGGCGGTCAAGTGCCGCGAGATTCGGACCGACATCGACTAGCGGCACTTCGCCGAGATAGACCACCCGGCCATTCGAGTGAGCGAAGAATTCGGTTTCAGCGATGCGCTGGGCGATGATCGCCAGCGCATTTAGACGTGCCAATGCGACCCTCTTGGCGAGTGCAGTGTCGTCGTCCAGCTCGCCGGTTAGTGCCCGGCGCACTCGGTCCCGCGCGGTGTTTACAGGACATCCCTGGACCCTGGCCACCTCGGCGTAGCTAGAGAATTGCTGATAAAGCCGCGCAGCTTCACGGTCGATGTCGACCTGCTCGATGGAGCGCGTGAACTGTCCGTGGCTTGCCCGTGTTCGTAATCCTCCACGATTGGCCATGTGAACGAATCGTACTCAAGTGCTGTATCGCTTGGTGCTGCGGAGGGCTATGTAGAGCCAGTTATTCCCCTCTGGTTGGCACCAAGACGCAGACCTGCTGGTCAGACGCTGACTCCGCCGTTGCTGCTTTGCAAGCAGCTGCTCTCTGGCTATAGCGGGCTCTTGCGACGCCCCCGCTTCCCCGATTCCCGATTCACCTGCCCCACTTGGGCCAACCCTCTGGAGACCTGGCCCAATGGCCCAACTGGCCCCACTGCAGTCGGGCCAAGTAGTAGTTGGGCCATATGTAAGTCTCCTATGGCCCGACCGGCCCAACTGGCGGTGACCTGGGCTTTCGCGAGTCGCTCGCGGTCCCGAAAGTGGAGATGTGGCCCAACTGCAGTCGGGCCAAACCCTAGGCACCCGAACCCCCCTTTTCGGGGAGCCGCCAGAACGTCTGGCTCGGGAAGCCGGATCGTTCAACGAGCACGCCAATCTGGCTCTTGGCCCGTTTCAGGGTGCGCTCGGAGTGCCCGTATCCGCGTCCTTCACTTTTGGCCGTGACCGACGCCGCGCGACCGCCGACGGTCTTGAGGTACTCCGCCAACCACACGGCTGCATCCGCCGTCGCGGTCCGTGTGTCCCCACCCTCACCGGAGGCGATGAGAGCGTCGCCAATGCTCAGGTTGGTCTCGCCGATCCACTCGACTCGGCCGGTCCAAATTTCGCCCTCATCGGTATCGGCGACGTGGGCGGCTTCGATCCTGTAGGTGAGGGTAGGGAGGTCGGACCGGCCGAGATTGTTCTTGGGCTCGCCGAGAAGATAGACGCCATCGTCTTCCCAGTCCGGCCCCTTCATGGCGAAGAGGACACTGCGTGCCACCGAGCCGAAGGCGCGCGAACCCATCACTATGTTGAGCGGGTCTTGGCCGCCACTTTTGTTGACGTGGATCAACCCGAGTACCGCGGCCGCCGCGCGGTCGGCCAGAGCGACCAGCGGTTCGAGGGCAACGCGAACCTCAGCGTCCTTGTGACTATCGAGGGAGGAGTCGAGCCGGCTCAGCAACGGGTCGAGCAGAATGAGTGCGGCGTCCACCTCCGCCACGCTCCTCTCGAGAGCGGACAAGTCCGAGGGCAACATGAGGGCGGAATCGAGCCCGTCGGTGACGGTCACGTCTACTCGGTAGATGCGGTCGAGGTCGGCGCCCGCCGCCATCAGTCGAGGCACGATGGTGTGCGCCCATGAATCTTCGGTCGCGGCGATGATAACGGCCCGCGGTTCACCGAAGTAGACGCCAGGTAGTTGGCCTCGCGTGATCTGCGCGGCGATGGCGATGGCAACAGACGACTTGCCGATCCCCTCACGACCGGCCAACAGGCCAAGAGTGCCCAAGGCCACGCGCAAGTCCCACAACCAAAGGACCGGCCGTGGCTTGATCAGATTGGCTGGCGTAAGCCGGAGCCTGCGCGTCCCCGGCGATTCCTCGTTCGGCTCCCCCGGTGTGGAGCCGTTCGTGCTCACGGCATCGGCAACCCTTGCCCTCAGGCGGTCGACAACAGGGTCGGCATTCATGCGGCGCCTCTTGGCGAGCGTAACCCGGCGGTCATGCCGGACTCGATAGTGCTTTCGACCTCAGTGTCGGTGAGCCCTATGCGGCGCGCGACCTCGACCAGCGAAACGATTACCTCATCGGCGCTGAGCGCACTGCTCGCTACGAGCTGGCCGAGGGCGAATGCCGCGGCGTTGAGAGTGTCATTGCGCTGTCCTTCGGGCGCGAGAGCGAGCCTGCCGCACTCTGCCTCCAGTGCGTGCCGCCCGTAGGCACTGGCATCCACCGACCTGCCCAGTTGTGCCGGAGCCGCGAGCTGTCGTGTCAGCCGATCGACGAGCCATGCCGGAGCAGGGACAAGCTCCGCCTCGTCGGGCGGAATCGCCCACTCGTACAGGCCGCCGTTCGGGTGGACGCTTCCAGCCCCGACGATGTAGCCATCCCTCCCGCGCCAATCACAGCCGGATATGAACTTGGCGCGGTTGCCGTGCCCACTGACTTGGTACAAGTAGTGCGCGCCGCCGCCGGGCGTCAGCACAACAGGACCGAGGGGCAGGCAGCCGTGTTCCTCGACGAGGCGGGCTAGCGGTCCCCAGCCGTCCTTGTCGACATCGAGCACGTCGAAGGCCACGCCCGTTCGCAGGCCGATGTTCGCCTCGGGCTCGGCCCGCCACCAAGCACGGATCGTGTCCGCTTCTACGGTGGCGTTCTTCAGCCCGTGGGGAGCGAGCCTGGCCAGGGGACGCTTCCCACCGACTTCGACTGGAAGCACCGGCCAGCCTCGGCGGGCGTAGTCCAAAGCGGCTCTCACGAGATCGGGTCTCACGTCTGCCCCCACTGGTCGGGGCGGAGTGGCTGAGCCGCTTCAGGGGCATCATCGGGTATCCACTCAAGGTCATCCGCGTACAAGCGCCCGGTCAGAGGCTTCGCTCTGAGAGCTGCCGCGCGGTCGCTAGTACCTGAGCGAATCCCTCGAACGGCCTCTCGACGCGACGCTGTCAAGAACGCTTCCAGATCGCGCTCGTCGAAGATGACGCGCGAGTTGATCTTGTAATGGGCCAGGCGGCGTTCCTGGATAAGACGCCGCATGAACCGTTCGCTGAGGCCCAGGTATTCAGCAGCACCTGCGACGTCGAAGCGTTCAGGGTGCTGACGCTTGGAGTGGTTCCTGGGCTCGCTCGCCGAGCCGTGTAGCTCCGCAAGCCCCCGCGGCCGCTGCAACGACGGGGTCTCGCCTGGAAGGGGCGACTTGGACACTGCCTGATGACTCCTCTCCGAAAAGGCTGTTATGTCCCTACCCTTTCGGACTTCCGTCTCAGGCGTCCACGCGCTCTTAGCTTCAGGCGCAGTTATCACTATAGCGGAGACTTACTCCCGTGCCGTCCCCTTGTCTCGGCTTGGCCAAGGTTCAAACCTGCGTCACCGGTTCGGAAGAGTCCGCAGACCGCCTCAGACCGTGGCGAACCGCCTAGTCAGGCCCTGGGAAGTGATCACACTGCCGTGCCCAGCTCAGGTGGCACGCCCGAGTCACTTGCGAGCGATACGACTGCCCGTGACCGTAGTAGACCAGCCTTGGATAACAGGGTTCAGCCGCCGAGGAGGTAAGGAGGCGGTCGGTGCCTCGGAGACACTTTGGCTCGGTTCGCAGGCTCCCTTCGGGCCGCCACCAGACGAGTTCCTGAACTGAGGGCCAGCGGTTCTCGCCGAGCACACCCTTTCCGGCGACGACTACGCGAAGCCCCCAGCGGGCTCTGGGCAGTGCCCAGTGGCACCCGGGGAGTCGGCCGAGGAAATAGCCGTCGCCAAGACGGGGCGCGGTCCAGGATTCACCCTAGATTATGAAGTCCAAAAGGCGTAGATTGACTCAATGGGGGCAGGGGTCCAGGCTCAGCATTCAGAGTTAGCCGGTCGGTTGCGCCAGGAAAGGTTAAGCCGACCAGCCAGAAGGTGAAGGAGGAGACAGCAAGTGACGATGGCCTTTAGAAAGGGCATGGACCAGGTTGCAGAACGTGGTGTCGGCGAAATAGCTCCGATGCCAACGGGTCGTCTCCACTACAAGGTCGTCGACGAGGCCGCTCTCCTCGTTGCCTATGAGTCGCACCTTCGATTGCTGGAGGATAGACAGAAGGCAACAGTGCAGACGTACACGTCGCATGTGAAGGCCCTCTGTCGCTGGTTGGCAGAGACTCACCCCTCTGTGGAGCTGGCCGACGTGACCAAGCTCGAGGTGCGGGCTTTCCTGCTCCAGGAGGCCAACCGCGGGCTCAAGCCGTGTACCCGGTCGACTGAGCTGTTTGCTCTCCGCAGCTTCTTCAGGTTCCTCGTCGCCGAGGGCCTCAGCGATGACAATCCTGCCGCCTTGGTGACCCTTCCGAGTCCTGTTCGGTCGCGGGTCGAGTTCTACGGCGACGCCGAGGCCGACGTCATCATCGAGTGGGCCTCAGCTCAGCCCGGTCTGCGCTGGCAGGTGGGTCGCGTGGTGCTGCTCACGCTCTGGTTCTGCGGCCTTCGTGCGAACGAACTGGTGACCCTGACCAGCTCCGAGGTCGATCTTGACGCCAGGCGAATATCCCTCGTCGGCAAGGGTCGCAAGCCTCGGGTGATCCCCATACCCCACCTGTTGGCGGACGTGCTCCGAGAGTACCTAGATGAGGTGAGACCCAAGCTCCCAGCGTCGCCGTACCTGTTCGCCAACCCCAGGGGCAACCGGAAGCTGCGCGGTCGTTACGGGGCTCGGGCACTACACGGTCTCGTGCTAGAAGCCGGGACCTCGGCGGGTGTGGCCGGTCGGCACTTCGCCCACCGCTGGCGACACAGCTATGCCACGAGCCTCATCCGCCGTGGCGTGGACCTTCACGTCGTTCAGCGCCTGCTCGGCCACTCCAACATCGCGACAACCACGAGATACCTGCATCTCTCAGACGCCGACCTCCTCGCCGCCGTCGACAAGGCATTCCCGGAGAGCTGAGTTCGGAGCCCGTGCCATCGAGCGAGCTGCCGGGAACACACTCCAGGCCATCGCCGACCGGTTGAAGGCTGCGAGCACGACCACACCAACGGGGCGACGCTGGTCACCTGGCCTGGTGAGGAAAGTGGCGTTGCAGGCCCCGACTCACGAGGACGAGAGCGTGGCGTGAGCCCCAAACCACGCTTCATCCCACGGTGCTCGAGCTCGTGACCACAGCCAGACCAACCCAGCCTAAGCCGAAGGGCAACACCGGCAGCCACTGCGCACAGCGCGTTCGAGGCTTGGACACCATGGTGGTCAGTGGCTTGTGCCGCTCTGGAGCGCGTAGACCTCGTTGCGGATGACCTCGAGCGCGTCCGTCGCCGCGCGACGAACTGCCACCCACGCAGATTGCCAACTGTCTACGGGGTATGTGACTCCCAGACGTAAGAGGGCGCG
>JBEKNX010000293.1:0-6220 GCA_049522375.1 Acidimicrobiales bacterium
GTAGTCGCGCAGGATCTGGCGCCTCTCCTCCTCCACTCCCGCCAGCATCTCTTCCAGTTGCAAACGCACCAGCCGGCTGTCCGTGCCGAGCTCGATACTGTAGCCGTCGACTTCTTCGGCGATGCGGCGCACGGTCTCGGTGCGCTGCAGCACGGTCACGACGTCCCTGACCGTCACCATGTCCTCGACTTCCAGAGCGGAGAGGGCGTTCGTCACCACGTCCAGGCGGTCCCGGTAGCCCTCCAGCGTCTCCAGGGCCTGGTTGGCCCGAGCCAGGAGGCGCTCCACGGGCACCAGCGGACGTTGCTCCTCCCCCCGGTAGACCGTGATCACCGACCTGTCCTCGGACACCGTGATGACAGCCACGTCCAGTGAACGGGCCACCCGTTCCGCGGTCCGGTGCCGGGTCCCGGTCTCGGACGTGGCGATGGCGGGGTTGGGCACCAGGTGGACGTTGGCGCGGGCGATGCGGCTGGAGTCAGCGGCCAGGATTATGGCCCCGTCCATTTTCGCCAGTTCGGAAAGCCTCGGAGGGCTGAACTCGGCATCGAGCAGAAAGCCACCGGAGCAGATGGAAAGGACCTCGGGCCCATCCCCCACGACGATCAACGCGCCCATGTTGGCTTGCAGGATGCGGTCCAGGCCTTCGCGTAAGGGCCGCCCGGGGGCGATAGAGCCCAGCACCTCGATCATCGCCGCGCTCAGCCTGTCCGGCACCGGTCGATGCTAACCCATCCCGCCAGGGCCGGGCGCGGCTCACAGCTGTCGCCCGTTGCGCCCTCCGCCCACGCCGCCGTAGGGCACCCCCGGGCCCCAGTCCGTCGCTACCGGTACCGCGAACGCCGCCCTGGGCAGGTCGATGGCGGCTCCGGTGCTCATCCCACCGCGTAACGGTCGATCTCGGCCAGTTCCTGCGGGCTGAACTCGAGGTTGTCGAGGCAGGCCAGGTTTTCTTCTAGCTGGGCGACGTTCCGGACACCGACCAGTGCAGAGGTGACCCGTTTGTCCCGCAGCACCCAGGCCAGGGCCATCTGGGCCAGTGACTGGCCGCGCTGGCGGGCAATGACGTCCAGGGCCCGGACCTGGTCGAGCCTTTCCTCGGTGATCGAGCGCCGCTTCAGGAAACGGTCTTCGTTGGCCCTCGAGTCGTCCGGGATCCCGCCCAGGTACTTGGTCGACAACAGGCCCTGAGCCAGCGGGGAAAAGGCGATGCAGCCCGCGCCCTCGGCTCCGAGCACGTCGAGCAGCCCACCCTCCACCCACCGGTTGAACATCGAGTACGAAGGCTGGTGAATGAACAGGGGCACGCCCGAGCCGGCCAGGACGGCGGCCGCCTCGGCCGTGCGGTCCGGCGCGTAGTTGGAGATGCCGGCATAGAGGGCCTTCCCCTGGTGCACCGCGGTTACGAGGGCGCCCATGGTCTCCTCCAGCGGTGTGGAGGGGTCGGGGCGGTGAGAGTAGAAGATGTCGACGAAGTCCAAGCCCATCCGGCGCAGGCTCTGGTCCAGGCTGGCCAGGAGGTACTTGCGAGACCCCCCGTCACCGTAGGGGCCGGGCCACATGTCGTAACCGGCCTTGGTCGAAATGACGATCTCGTCGCGGTAGGAGGCGAGGTCGGCAGCAAAGATGCGGCCGAAGGTCGCTTCTGCCCCGCCGTAAGGAGGGCCGTAGTTGTTGGCCAGGTCGAAATGGGTGACACCAAGGTCGAAAGCGCGACGGACAATAGCCCGGCTGTCCTCGAAAGGACGCGTACCGCCGAAGTTCTGCCACAGGCCGAGAGAGATCGGGGGCAGCAGGAGGCCTCGCCGGCCACAGCGCCGGTAGTTCATCCTGTCGTAGCGTTTGTCGTCCGCGCTGTACATGTTGCTCCTTATCCCCGGGCCGGCCGCAACCGAACAGCCTACGCGAAACCCGCCCCCAGCCCGGTACTCAGGGCCAGGGATGGTTTGTTCACTTCGAGCACCTCCACTCCCGGTGGGTGGCGGCGCCCCGAGGAGCGTGGGGTGCGCAGGCCCTCTCGGGACGGCGTTGGTGAAGACTGCTGGCGGCTAGCGACGGAGCCTCGTCGACGGCGCTTGTGAGGTGGACCTGCGCTCTCCCGGATGATCAGCTCCGCCTCGGGGCATGGGGGCCATTGGTCCGTAGAGCTGGGATCCAGAAGTGACAGCAGGCGCGCGAAGCACAGTCGTCCGAGGGCCACGAAGTCCTGACGGACGGTCGTCAAAGGTGGGCTGCAGTAGAGCGCGAAGGGAGTGTCGTCGAACCCGACGATGCTGACGTCAGCGGGGACAGGGCGCCCCGCGTGGTGCATGGCCCGCAGGGCGCCGATGGCGATGTCGTCGTTCCCACATAACACCGCGGTCACGTCCGGGTCTGAAGCCAGTACCTGGCCCGCTTCGAAGCCGGACCGTGGGTCCCAACTGCAACAGAGGGGTTCGGGGACGGGGGCACCGGCGTCCAGTAGCGCGCTGCGCCATCCCGTCAGGCGTGGATTGGTGTCCGCCCAGGCCGGGACCGAAAGGTAATGAACGGTGCGGTGACCTAGGCCAAGAAGGTAGTTCGTAGCCTCGGTGGCTGCCTTTCGGTCGTCGATCCATACCCACGGCTTACCGACGGCCTCGTCGGCGGTCGGGGTAACGACGATGGCTGCGGAGGGGAAATCCGGCGGTACCACGCGCAGTACGTCTATGGCCTTTTGTTCGAGGGCGATAACGATCAGTGCCCCCCCCAGCTCGACGGCTTGAGACACGGCATCGTTGGCCGCCTGTGCGCCGGACTCGACTACTCGCACGCCGACGGCGAAGCCGGCAGCCCGAGCGGCCGCTTCGATGCCCTCCAGGGCTCCCGCAAAGCCGTAAAGACGCGTGTTCGCGGTTAGTACCGTCACAGACTGCACAGGCCCACCGGCTAGGGCGCGCGCGGCACGGTTGGCGTGGAAATCAAGGCTTGAAACGCTCCGCAGGACCGCTTGGCGCGTCGATTCCTTGACCAGCGGGCTCCCGTTTATCACGCGAGAGACGGTCTGGTGAGACACACCGGCAGCGGCAGCCACATCCCGGATGCTCACCGTAGGCGAGCGCTCGGCCCCCAACGGCATTTCTTCCCCCCCTGCCATCCGGCCCCATGTGACCGGTAACATCCCTGCAACGATTGTTACCGGTCGTATGAGCCCTGTCAAGTCACCGGTCAGGTTTTGCTCGTCCGACTGCCCGCGAAGGCCGGGCCTTGCTCGGCCCGGCGCAGACCAAACTGCGCAGTTAGATGCATCAGCCAGAAGAGAGCGACCGGGAGCCCGATAAGCAGCAGTGGCGGATCGAGCAGGGCAAGCAGGGCAGCGACAACGATCTCGACGAGGAAGAGGGGCCCGGTGACGAACAGGTTGCGCACGGCCAGGCGGATGCCAAGCGACCAGATCTCGCTGGCGTGACCCGGAGAGCGACGCGCCACGAGCAGCAAGATATAGCCCAGCGAAGTGAGGGCGATAACGAAAGCGGCGAGCCCGAGGCCGAAGCAGACCCGCGCTCCCAGGCTGTCGCCGCTGATGAAGTAGTGGACCTCTTCCACAGTCACCGCCGTCACCGCCATCGGTACCCCGACCAGAAGCGTCGTACGCAGGAGCGGGCTCGACCTGATGGCGATGAGAAACTCCCGCACCACCCGGTCTTCACCGCCAGCCCGCCACCGGTCGAGCGCGGTCCAGGCCGCATTCACAGCGATCGGGACCGTCACGAGCGGCAATGACACCACGAGAAAAACGAGGTTGAGCACCAGCAGGTTGAAAAGCGAGCTCAGGGCGGCCATGACGCGCGACCGGAACATGCCCAGCAGCGGCGGCCGTCCTACTGCTTTTGTCATCCCTTGGTCCCGGTCCCCTGAATGGAGATCCCGGCCATAAACGTCCGCTGGGCAAAGAAGAACAATATGACGATCGGCGTTGTTGCCGCCGCCGCCGCCGCCATCACCCACGGCCAGTTGGTCGAGTAGGTTCCCAGGATCAAGCCCAGTCCAAGCGACAGGGGGTACCACACCTGGTTGTTGATGTAGATCAGCGGGCCGATGTAGTCGTTCCAGCAGTATATGAACTGGAACAGGACCACGGTCGCCATAGCTGGCTTCGCCAGGGGGAGGATGATCCGGCTGTATATGTAAAACTCGTTGGCCCCGTCGACCCGGGCCGCATCGGAGAGCGCTTGGGGGATCGTCATGAAGAACTGGCGCAGCAGGAACGTGCTGAACACCGAACTTCCGAAGAAAGTCGGTATCTCGAGGGGCAGGTACCAGCCGACCATGTGGAACTTCTTGTACAGCACGAACAGCGGGATCAGAGTGGCAAAAAAAGGTATGAGCAACGTGCTCAGCATCACGTAGAAGACGGTGTCCCGCCCACGCCATTGCAACCGCGAAAACCCGTAGGCCACCAAGCTGCTGGAAATGCCCACGCCCACGATCGTTATTGCGGCGTACAGGAGCGTGTTCAGGAAGAACCTGTAAAATGGCACCGCCGAAAGCACATCTGGATAGTTGCTCCACAGGAACGGGTGCGGCCACCAGACCACAGGGGTTTGCAACGCCTGTGGGTTGGACTTGAGCGATGACAGGAACATCCACACCAGAGGGAACCCGAACACCACAGTAAAGATGACGAGCACAAAATGCTTGGTGGCGCTGGACATGAGCCTCTTAAGCGTCCAAGGCTGTCGCGAGGGGGGGACTGGCGGTGAAACCCGTTGTTCCGTTAGCGCCTTTAGACTTGCCGTCACCGCCCGGCTCCAGTTCCCACTTCTAAAAGGCCGCCGTCTGCTCGCATCTAGCGGTCTTCCCCCGCATAATACACCCACCTCGATGACGACTTGAACAGTACAACGGTAATAAGGCCGGTAATGATAAACAAGAAGAAACCCATCGCCGAGGAATAGCCGAACTTCAAGAACTGGAACGCCTGGGTGTACAGGTACTGGACGTAGAACCATGTGGAGGTGCCGGGACCACCGATGTCCTGGCTCTCGATGACCTGGGCCTGAGTGAAATACGACACGCACAGGACCAGCTGCAGTACACCGTTGAACAGGATGATCGGGCTGATCATGGGCAGGGTGACGTAGCGGAAGCGCTGCCACGCGTTTGCACCTTCCAGGGCGCACACCTCGTACATGTCCTTGGGGACACCCTGGAGCGCGGCCAGGTAGATCACCATCGGCTGCCCTAGGCCCCAGAGGCCCAGGAGGATGAAGGAGGGCTTTGACCAGGCGACCGAGAAGAACCAGTCCGGCGAGGGGAGGTGGACGTCGGAAAGCAACGAGTTCATTATCCCGTTCGTCGGGTTGAATATCCAGACAAAGACCATGCACGACGCGACGAGGGGCACGATCGACGGGATATAAAACACGGTGCGGTAGAACCGCTGTCCCCGGACGTTCATGTTCAGCAGTAAAGCTAACCCGAGAGCGACGCTCGTAGACAGGGGCAGTTCCACAACGGTGTAATAAAACGTGTTGAACAGTGATGTCCGGAAGAGGCTGTCGTGGAGGAGGGCCCAGTAGTTGGCGAACCCGATCAGGTGGGCGTGGCCTATGCCCGTGTAGCTCGTGAAGCTGTAGTAGAGGGTAGCGAAGAACGGGTAGAGGAAGAACGCCAGGAACCCAAGGACCCAGGGGCTTATGAAAAGCAGCCCGATCCTTATCCGGCGGCGTTGAAGCGCCCGGGAGATCTCTGATGCCGACCTCGGCACCTTGACCTCCGGTGATTTCAGCGCCGTGCTCACGTCTTCCTCCACCGCGTCCTTCGTTCCCTTAGTGGTCCACGTTACATGTTGCTGTTGGCCTGGGTGTCGATGTAGGTCAACGCCTGGGCCGGCGTGAACGTCCCGTCCTCGACGTTATTGCTGGCCGTCACCATGGCCGTTTCTGCCTGCGACTCGTGCGTCGTCAGGACGGGCGCCTGGGAGTACTTGCTCGACATCTGCGCCAGGTACGTCGACATCCACGGGAACTTCTTCACATAGGCCTGGTAGGCGGGGGCGGCGGCGATCGACGGGCTGGCCGGCACCCAACCACCCTGGGGGTCGATGTTGGCCGTGAACTTCACGTTGTTGAACCCGGCGAGCCAGGTAATGAACTCGAACGCAGCCGCAGGGTCAGAGGCACCCTTGGGGATGATGTTGAAATTGCCCTGCCCGATCGTGCTGGGCCCGGCGACCGTGCCGGGGAAGGGCACGACACCG
>JBEKNX010000294.1:0-6117 GCA_049522375.1 Acidimicrobiales bacterium
AGGAACACGTCGACCAGGGGCAAGAGGGCGAGGATCTCCTCTTTGCCGGCAGAGGTCCAGCCGTCCGGTTCGGGGCCGGGGTCGAAGAAGGTCTGGGCGTGGTGGTGCCGGGCGGCACCGAGGAGGGCGGACGAGCCCCCCTCCCGGAACAGGGGCAACAGGAAATGGCCAGTGATGATGACCCGGTCGGCCGAACACGCCGCATCGGGCACGTCGGCGCACCCGAAGCTGGAGAGCGCACCGAGGAAGGTCAAGAACGAACGGTCTCGGCGTGGGCTCTCAGAGGCGACACTTATGCCCGTTCGGCCCCGCACCACGATGTCCGAGGCAAGAGAGTCTTTGGCCAGTTCGGCTAGGACCAGGCTCCCGAGAATGTCGGCCCCCACCGCCCCGTATAGCCGGGGAGTGCTGCCCAGGTGAGCCAGCGCCAGGGCGGTGGTGCCCGCCGCCCCGGCCACCCTCATGGCCGCGTCGGCGATAATGCGCTCACTGCCCGGCTGGCCGAGATCCTCGACATCGCGCAGGACCAAGTCCACATTGACGTTGCCGATAACCGATACCGTCATGGGCTGGCCACATGGGTGTCGCTCTGCTTGCGCTGCACACCGGTGACGACCAGGCCCCTGGCAGTGGCCAGCTCGTAAGCGACCCGCTGAGCAACAACCCCGGCGATGATAGGGCCGAACGGACCGCTCATTTCCGGCAGGGTCAGCATCGCCGGACCGGGGGAGCCATCGGCGTTCGAGGTGCAAACGCCGAGGACGTGAGCTCCGTAGCCTCGCAGCTCCGCAATGAGCTGGAGCTCCCTTTCCGACCCAAAGACAACGGCCCCGGTTGACCCGTCCACCGGCTCCATCGGGCCGTGCAGGTACTGCCTGGTCTCATAACCCGTGCATGGGACGCGGGCGGCCTCCCTGGTGATAAGGGCAGCCATCTCCGCCACCGCCGATAGTGGCCCACGGCCGACGAAGTCGATGGCCCGGACATCGCGCAGGTACCCGCCTGCCATTTCCCGGGCCCAGAGTGCCGCTCGGTCGAGGGACTCCTGAGCCGCGGTCGCCACAGAGGCCCAGGCCGGGGCCAGCTCACGGGCGTAGATCCACTCGGCGAAGCGCACCAAAGCCAGTGCACCGCCGGTAAAGCTGAGGGTTGAGACCGGTGTGTCCCCCAGTGGCGACATCGGGACGCTGAGGTCCGCCTCGCCGCCCACCGGTGATGCCGGGTTGCCCGTCAGGGCCACCCTGGTCGTCCCGCGCAGGGATGTCATGGCGGCCAGGGTCTCCTGGCTCCCGCCGGAGAACGAAATCCCTAGGTAGAGGCACTCGGGGAGGTGAGGGAGCGGCTCGCTCGCCCCGAAGCTCAGCGCCGGGTACCCGGCGCTACGGAGGAGATGCGCGGCCAGGGAGGCCACGTGCAGGCTCCCACCCATGCCGAACATCACCATCGGCCGACGCCCCGTCCCGGCGAAATCCTGGCGCCGGTCATCAGTAAGGACTTCGGCCAAGCGCCCCTCGATGAGGTCGAGGTTGCGGCTGGTAGCTTCGATGCCTTCGATCATCTCCATGCTGGGTAACCCCTTTTGTGCGGGTAGCAGGCACCTCTGACGTGGTCCGGCCTGGAGTTGCTCAGCCTCGCAGACCGGTCAGGGCAATGCCCTCGACGAAGAAACGCTGAGCGAGCACGAACACGACCAGTACCGGCAGGGCAAAAACGAAAGCCGCCGCCATCAGGTAGTTGAACGCCGTGAAGTGGAGGCTCTGGTACTGCTGAAGGCCCAACGACAGGGTGAACAGGGATCCCTTGGTCAAGAAGATCAGCGGGGCCAGGAAGTCGGTCCAGCTCGACAGGAACGCAAAGAGGGTCACGGTGATGAGGCCCCCCTTGGAGATGGGCAGTACTATACGGAACAAGGTCGCCCATTCTCCCGCTCCGTCGATACGGGCAGCGTCGATCAGCTCGTGGGGCAAGGACCGGAAGAACTGCCGCAGCAAAAAGATAGCCAGGCTCGCCGAGAAGGCGGAAGAAATGTACTGGCCGAAGAAAGGCGGCACGATCAGTGGGAGTAGGGTCCCGATCCAATGGAAGTCCTTGTAGATGACGTACAGGGGGACCATGAGCACCTGGAAGGGGAGCATGATCCCGGCCAGCACGATATAGAACACGATTTCCCGGCCCCGCCAGCGCAAGATCGAGAACGCGTAGGCGGCCGGCACGCAGGCGAAAAGTACCCCGCATATTGTGGCGGCCGACACGATCACGCTGTTGCGGAAGTAAAGCCAGAAGGGTATGTAGTCGAACGCCTTCCGGTAGTTGCTGATCTGAGGGTGCGTGGGAACCAGCTGAGGCGGGTAAACGAAGATAGCCGAGTTCGACTTGAGCGAACTGGCCACCATCCACACCAAAGGGAGTAGGAAAACGGCGGCCACGCACAGTAACACGATGTGACGGGCGCTCTGGGTGACCAACCGCCGGCGGCGAACCGACTGGCCGAGGGTTCGAACCGACGTCATGCGTGTTGCTCTCCCCGGTAGAACACAAAGCGGCGCTGGAGGCGGAAAAGTACCACAGTTATGAACATCGTCACCACGAACAGGATCCACGCCATGGCTGACGCGTAGCCCATTTTCAAGAACTGGAAGGCGTTTTGGTACAGGTAGATGGAGTAGAAAAGGGTGGAGTTCACCGGGGCACCAAGGTCCTGCGCCGTGGCAACGAAGGCCTCGGTGAAGAACTGCAAATAGAAGATGATCCAGACGATGAAGCTGTAGAAAAGAACCGGGCCCAGCAGCGGCAGCGTTATGTAGCGGAACCGGTGCCACGGCCTAGCCCCGTCCAGCGATGCCGCCTCGTAGAGCTCGACAGGGATCTCCTTCAGCCCGGCGAGCATGAGGACCATGATCTGCCCGACCGCCTCCCAAACAAGCAGGATGAGCAGGCTGGGCTTGGACAGAGAGGGGTCGTCAAGCCATCCCTGCGGGTGTATGTGGACGAGGCGCAGCGCCGCATTGAGCAGCCCGTAGTCCGGGTTGAAGATCCATATCCAGATGACGGCGACGGCCACGGAAGGCACGACGGCGGGCATGAAGATCGCCCCCCGGTACAGGGCCGAGCCCCGTATCGGGCGCTTCAACAACAAGGCGCAGCCGAGGCCGAGGACGATGCCCGCGGGCACGCCGATGACCACCATGAACCCGGTGTTCACCAGCGACGTCCGGAACAGCGGGTCGTGGACCAGGCCGACGTAGTTGGAGGTGCCAACCCATTGAGGAGGTTGGAGGATGTCGTAGTTGGTGAAGCTCCAGTACAGCGACAGCAGCAGCGGTACCAACGTGAGCCCGATGAAGCCCACCAACCACGGCAGCAAGAACGGGACCGGGCCCCTTAGAAGACGCTTGGGCCAGCTCGGCCGACCCGTATAAAGGGCCCGGTCAACTGATCTAGGCATGGCGTACCAGTCCCGGCGTTACGAGCTCGCCGCCTCGCTCTCCATAGTCGACTGCAGCGAGCCCATAGCCTTGGCGGCGGTCGCCTTGCCATAGATGGCGTCGGCCTGGGCCTGGCACAGGCGTACCCCGTACTCGGTCGAGTAGGGCAGCTGAGGCCAAACGTGGGCGTTGGACGAGTTGGCTTCGTTGATGAACACCTGGAAGCGAGCGTCCTTGGCCAATGGGAAGCTGGGCACGGTCTTGAGCTGGGGCAGGTTGGCCACCAACTGGGCGAACGTGGCGGTGACCTGAGGATTGGTCGTCTCCCACTTGATGAAGGCAAAAGCCGCAGAGGCGTTCGGGGCACCGCGCGGTACCACCTGTGGGTTGGTGTCTATGAAGGTCGTACCCCGCAGCTTGGCCAGGCCGGGCGGGGCCGGGAACGGCGCGACACCGATGTCGGCTGTGAGATTGGGACGGTTGGCTTCGATGTACTGCAAAGCCCAGGGCCCGTCGTAAACCATCGCCAGCTTCCCGGACTCGAACGGGTCATTAGCTGTCAGGTAGGCCCCGGCACTGCTCTCGAAGTTGGCCATGTTGTTCGAGCCGTATTTCTGGTAGAACCTCGCCTCGAAGCTTAGCGCGGCAATGTTCTGCGGCGCGTCGGCTGTGATCGCGTGGGTCTTGGGGTTATACCACTGACCACCGAAATCCCATCCCATGTCTTCGAGGGTGCAGACCTGCCCATTGGACTGGCCGGGGTAGTCCGGGAGGAAGCCCAGCTGGGTGATCGTCCCGTTTTTCTCCTGCTTCGTAAGCTTGAAGGCGTCGGCCTCCAACTGCGCCGTGGTAGTCGGCGGGTCGTCCGGGTTGAGCCCTGCTTGCTTGAAAAGGTTCTTGTTGTACAGCAAGCCCACGTCGAAGTCCATAAAGGGAAGACCGTAGAGCTGGTTGTCCACCGTGAGGGCATCGATGGCGGAGCCGACGTAAACGTTGAGGTTGAGGTGCGAGGATTTGATGTACGAGGCCAGCGGGATCAGTGCTCCCCGGCTCGCCCATTCGCCTAGTTCCAAGGACGTGCCCAGGTCCACTATGTCCGGTGGTGTCCCGCCACTAATAGCGGTAAGGATTTTAGCGGAATTGGTTACCGGCGTCTCGGTTATCTTGACACCCGGATTGAGTGACTCGTACTCTTTTATGATCTTGTCGAGTGCAGCCTCTTCGTGGCCCCCACCCCATTGCTGCCACATTGTGAGATCCACCACACTGGACGCAGAAGCTGGTGCGGTAATGCTAGTGACACTCATAAAGAGCATAGCGCCGCAAACCAGCGAGCCGGTTATCGTCTTTTTAGACATCGCTTAGTCCCTTCAACGATTTCTTCACAGGCCAAACATGCTGTAGAAGCTAACTGTTCGCCTCATCTGTGTCAAGGTGTGCCCTCGGGTCACGGCGTGGCGGGCGACGTGTACCAGCCTTCAGGCGAGTGGAGGAACAGACGGCGAGGCTCCTGTGCCTTGCCGGCGTCCGCCCACACCACAGCGTTGGCAATGACCCTCTGGACCAGCTTGTCATGGTAAACCGGGAACGTCTCGTGGCCCGGGCTGAAGAAAAATACCTTCCCGTCACCACGAGTGAAGGTGCACCCGCTCCTGAAGACCTCGCCGCCGGAGAAGGAGCTGACAAAGACAACGGCTTCGGGTTTGGGGATATCGAAGTACTCGCTATAGGTCTCGTCCTCGGCCAACTCGATGACCGGCGGCAACCCGGCGGCAATGGGGTGGGACGGGTCGGTGACCCAGACGAGCTCGCGGTCGCCTGACTCCCTCCATCGGAACGAGCAGGTCGTCCCCATCAGACGCTTGAAGATCTTCGACTCGGCCGACGAGTGGAGCAGGATGATCCCCATACCTCGCAGCACGTGCTCATGGACAGTCTCGACGACCGAGGCCGGGACCTGTTCGTGGGCTATATGCGACCACCAAACAAGGACACTTATGGGCTCGAGGATTTCATCGGTGATGCCGTGGTCCGCGTCCTGGAGGGTGGCTGTCCCCACGATCGTGCCCGGCAGTGACGACCGCAAGCCGCCCGCGATCGTCTCATGGATGCCCTCAGGGTAACAGTCCCGGGCCGGACCAGGTCGTCGTTCGTCTATGTACTCGTTCCACACAAGCACCTGGCGCGACATAACTAAACCCACCTCATCGACTAATGACACCCAACGGCACCGAAGACCTCCTCCATCTCCACCCACCGACGTTGCTTGGCGCTCAGTTGCGCGGCGAACACCATCGCCAGAGTGTTGAGGTTGTCCCTGGCGCTGGTCTCCGGTTGCCGGCCCTCGCGCAACGCCGAGAACATGTCCGTAGCACATGCCTCGTGCCCGGTAGGACCGCTCCCGACAACTAGTGGGCGCCCTCGGGCAGGCTGCACGTCCCCGGGAGCGGCCTCCAGCGCCGTCTGCACGAACGCTGGCCCCCAACTGTCCCAGATCGCCGTCCCATCAGTCCCGACCACACGCCACTGCGAGTCATACCCCGTGGCAAAGCCGGGCGCCACCCAATTACCGCGGTAGCTGAACACCGCCCCGCTATGCATCTCAAACGTGCAGATCGCGGCGGCATTGCCACGGTACCAGGAATTGTCGGGATTATATTCGTAGGCGGACACGCGTGCCGCGTCGCTCCCG
>JBEKNX010000295.1:0-9850 GCA_049522375.1 Acidimicrobiales bacterium
GGTCAACCCCAAGACCGCCTCGAGGAGCACCGCCTGGGCCAACAACGGCCACGCCCGGGCCCGAAAAGTAGCTAAGTGCGAGAGGCTCCCACCCGTTGCCCAGCCCCCCATGCAGCCGATCAGTAGCGCTACCGCCATGACCACCATTTGCCCCTCCCGGGTTCGGATCGGTTTGATTGTCCAGAGGGGTTAGGCCTCTTTATCGATCCGCGCAAGGCGGCAGGGAGGCCCCGTGCGCGCGTCTCGACGGTCGCTCGGTGGCTCAGTGGCGAGGCTTCAGAGACGTCTCGCCCCTAAGTGACGCCGAGATAAACCCCGGCCAAGATAAACCCCGGGGGTACGGACCGCCGCTCGAGGCCATGTGCGGTCACTCCAAGCGAAGCCCCCGCCGGGCGCGGGCCAGCTTCTCCAGAGCATCTGCCATCTCCGACCAAGTACGCGCCCTTTGGCGGCACTCGTCGGCGACCTCGTAAACCCGGCCGAGCGGTATGTCCTCTAGATAGGTCCCGAAGTCCTTGGGGCCTACGGCGGTCCTTTCCAACCAGGACGCCGTCTCCGCCCGCCCCGGCGAGGACCGGGGAACTGGGTCTTCTCCTGGTTCCTGAGGACCTGGGGCCGGCCCGGGCGCTAGCGGTAGCGCACCGCCCGGAGAGGACTTCGGCCGTTCGCGAAGCCCAGCCGCCACCCGTTGCGCCGTGGAGGCGGCCACTCCGGCGATCTCAGCTGCTTGCCTGATGCTGGTCGCCGGTCCGGCGCCCAGAGCCTTGGCCACGGCCGTATGCCCCGGGCTGGGGTCGACGGGACGGCGCCGCCCATCGCGGCCGGTCCTCACGTCCCGGTCGGCAATTTCGGCCGCCTGGCGCAACCGGGCCACCGTGGAGTGGGAAAGCCCACAGATCTCGCCGACCCAACGGTCGGAGCGATCAGGGCTCCGGCGCAGCAGGGCGCAAGCCGCCGCTTGCCGCTCGGCTCGGCTGAGGGGCTTACCGTGCCTGACGTTGGCCTGGATAGCGATGACAAGCGCCTCGGTCCCGTCACCGGAGAACAACAGTGCCCTTATCTCGGCCCGGCCCGCCCTGCGGGCCGCCTCCAGGCGGTGCACGCCGTCGATCACCGTCATCGTCCGCTCGTCCACGACAATGGGCGGGAGCCGGTCGATCACCTCACCGAGCAGGGTTACGTGGTCGTCGTCCACCGTGGGCTGGCGGGGAGAGTAGCCGACAGACAGGTCGGCCACGCGCAGCAGGTGTACCCCGGTCCTGGTTTGACCGTTGGGCGGGCGCGGCCCCTTGTCGCCTGCAGCCACAGATGGCTCCACGACAAATTAGAGGCGCCAGGTACCGGTGCCGTGCACCCAAGTTCTGCGGTTCGCGTTCGACAAGCCCGTTGTCCGGCTGCGCCGCCGCGACGCTGAACGCGCCGGCGCGTGCGGAGCGAAGGCGGCAAGGACGACGCTTAGGCGGGCGGCACCCTTAGGTCCCCGGGACCGGCACGTCCTGGACGCCCCCCTCCGGACGGAGCCAGCGCAACCAGCCGATCGTGGCGCAGCCCTCTGGAGGTACCGGGTAGCGGGTGGACTTTGGGAGAGGGGCCGGCCGGCCCAGGTAGTAGCCCTGTCCGTGGCGCAAGCCGAGCTGGACCAGGGCGTCGAGCTCGCCCTGGGTCTCGATGCCTTCGGCCACGAGCACGGCGCCGATGCCCATGCCCAAGCTGACCACGGCGGTAACCAGGGCCTGGCGGGCTGGGTCTGCATCTATCCCCCGGGTGAGAGTGGTGCCGAGCTTGACGACGTCCGGGCGGATATTGACGATGTGCCGCAAACTGGCGTACCCCGAGCCCGCATCGTTGATAGCGATACGAAGCCCGCGGGACCGCAGCTCCCGGAGCGCGCCAGTCAGTGCCTCGTAGTCGTCGGTCCCGACCTGCCCGGTGACCTCGAGCACGGTACCTTCGCAGCGGGATGTCGCCAGGAGATCGGAAAGAAGTGGCGACATGGCCGTTTGAGGCGAGACGTTGAGCGAGAGGTACGCGTCTTCGGGCACGCGGTCCCGTTGGGCCAGGGCGGCCCGAAGAGCGTGCAGTTCGAGCTCGACGCCGAGGCCAACGGTCGCCGCTTCAGAGAACCACCGCTCCGGGGGACGGGTGGGGCCGGAGCTGAAACGAGAGAGCGCCTCGTAGCCGACAACGGCGCGGGTCAGTAGGTCGGCGACGGGCTGGTACACGACGCGGAGGCAGCCCTCTTCATGAAGGGCCGTTTCGACCCGCTGGCGGATTCCTTGTTGTTCACGGGCGCGGCGGACTTTCTCGGCGTAGGGCTCGGTGACGTCGGCGTAGGTCGTGACCACCGCTTCAGTCCCCGTCGTCCCCTTCACGATGACAGTTCTGCCGCGGAGCCACCGCCGCAGGCCCTCCTCTCTCCATACGCCGATCATCTCGCCCTGGCATTCAGTCATCTCGCCCTGGCATTCAGTGCCCGTCCGGACCGAGCCGATGCCAGGGAGGTCGCCCAGCGCCCAGTCCCGCCCGTCGGCCCGCATAACCTTCCAACCCCGCGGTGGCGGCGACCGGCCCGCCAGTTGGTCCATGGTTAGGCCGAACAAGCGCGGCGCCGCCCGGTTGCACGCCATCACTTCGCCGAGCGGCCCTCGTAAAACGGCGCCGTCAACCATGTTGTCCAACAGCGCCTGTTGGAGGCGGCCGAGCTCCTCGGCCCGGCGCAGCGCCGCCGACAACCCCTCGCCCTGCGTGGCGAGCTGGCTCGTCAGCTTGCCGGCCTCCGCCAGTAGCGCCAGAAGCAGACCGGCCGAGGCCAAGACGGTGAGCGCCCAGCCCGCGTACCAACCCGTGCTGGAGCGGTAGCGCCATGTCAGGGCAAGTACCACCTCGGCCAAGGTCACTGCCAAAGCCATGGCCGCCCACCGCTCTCGCCCGGGCCGGCCACGGGCGCCCAGCCAGGTCAGGACCGTCGCCCCACCGACCACCGAGAAACTGATCGCCCCGGCGATGATCACCATGGCCGTGGTGCCAGCACCTCGGGCCACAACGGGGAGGTGCCCGCCGAGCGAACTGGCGACCGCCATGCCCACGGCGCCTAACCCGCCACGGATGACGACGCACACCTACATGGTGTGGCGACGCAGGGCGGCCGGCCCGATAAGACAATGACAAGGATGCCTCGGGACCGGGGCCACGGCCAGGAGCACGGGGGAGCCGCTGTGCCAGGCCGCCCAAGGCGAGCGAGCGGTGGAGGGGTAGCGGGCGAACGCGGGCTGCGTCTCGAGCGCAACCCGTCGACGTCCGCTGGTGGGTCCTCTAAGCGCCAGGGATTTCGCACTTCGGCCTTTCGGGTTGCGTCAAGTCTGTACCCGGCGCGGCCGCCAGAGCTGGCTACCGGTGGGTATTTTCGGGATCGGTCCGTTCGCTGAGAGACTTGAGAGACGCGACGAAGCGACCGGGCGCCGAGGTCCGAAGTAAACGCTCTTTGCCTAGCGGATCCCCCGAACGCCCTTCAGACGCCGCTAAGCGCCCAAGCGTGCGCCCAGTACTTCGAGCGTCCGGTCACCACCTCCTGGCCGGTAGGGACGGAGGCAGCCCACCGTCGAGCGGCACCTTCGTCATGAGCCGAGCGGTAAAACCCGGCGTTCTGAGTTGGCTCCGGTCCTCCACGGGATGCGCTATGGCCACGTGCCTAAGTCCCTATTGACAAGAGGCGTCGCACGCGTCACAGTCTGCATCGAGCGCCCGCTGAACCAGGACGGAGTGACCCCCGATATCAGCGGCAATGTCGCCGGGCCCTAAGAGCGCTTAATTGCAAGGTCCCCTTCGTTAGCAACCTATAATTTTCAGTTCGTCGTCTCTGGTGTCACGCTTGGCCCAGAGACCATCAAAAGGGTTAGCGAAGCGATCGCGCAGGCAGGCGCGGCGGCCTTGGCTGATGACGTTGACGAGCCTGCGGTCACGGTGGAGCTACGACCGGGCGTGATCTGGCGCGGCCTTCCACCGGCGGAGGTGGCAAGGCCTCTCGTAGGCTTCGTCACCCAAGAAGTGGGCAATGCTGGCCCGATCTAGTCCGCAAAGAACTAAATGACATTTCTGCCGATCGAGGGCGAGGCGTCCCGTGACGGTGACCTCGGGACCAGCCCAGGGTGTTCCTGTCCCAGTGCCCCCTGCGCCCCGGGAGCGGTGCTTTTTGGCGTGCGGACGAGCGCGGGGCGCATCGCCTATGTGCGCCCAGCGGTCCGAGTTGACGACGACTTCGTCGCCCGAGCGAAGCTGAAGGGACGTCCTGAGGCTCGTTACCGGTTCTCGGCACCCTGCATCGAGGCTGGGTGCCCGCAATGGACTGGTACCGGCTGCGGGGTGCTAGACCAAGTGATCGCCGAAGAGAGCCCATTGTCAGCCGGCGCCGCAACCCTGCCGGCCTGCACCATTCGGCGAACGTGCCGATGGTACGCGCAAAGGGGGCGCGACGCCTGCACCGTCTGCCCGCTAGTGGTGGCCGACACTGGCGGGACCGAGACCGTAAAGTCAATGGCCCCAAGAGGGGACCTTGCTATCGACGTAGGAGCGAGTAGCCCTGTTGGGTGCTAAAGCCTCGAACCGGCCCGTACTTATTGCCCTGACGCGAAGATGACTCTTCGGCTGGTCCCCGGTAGGCCCACCCAAGGGTGCACTGGGGACAGGTCGACGCCTTACAGACACGTGGGACCACCGCGAACAAGACGCCTCTCCAGGCAAAGGAAGCGAACAATGAGCCAATTAAACAGTGGGCAGTCTCTTTCGTTGCCGGACCTGTTCCGGTGGGACGAAGTCTCCAGCCTGACTACGTTCAAGCCAGCAACTACCAGTTCCCCGCCTCTCGGGCCACTGGCGAGTTTTGCCGGCACCTTCACGGGCAACGGGTTCAACACCATTTTCCGGCCCAACAGCCCCTTCACGCCTACGCCGCTCCCCCTGCCTCCAATAGGGCCCGACGACAACGTGTTAGAGCTAAACCTCACCCAGGAGACTCTTACGTTCTCTGCGCCTTTGGGGTCGATACCCAACCGTGGCTCCGGGCAAGGGGACATCTTCCTCAACGGCGTCCCCTACATACAGAGCATCCAAGACGCGACCGTACCCACCCAGCCGGTCGGCATCCACTTCGAGCCGGGCGTATGGCTGGCCGTACCGGAGACGACCAACCCCGCCGAAACCAATACCTTCGTACGGATGGCCTCCATCCCTCACGGTACGACGGTCCTGGCCCAAGGCACCTCGGTTACGGTTAGTGGTCCGCCCGTCATCGCCCCCGTCGACATCACGCCATTTGTCATCGGACAACCCGGCAACCGGATCCCTTTTCCTAGCCAGGTCGCGGCAACGGATAACACGTGGCGGATACCGCAAAACCTGGGCCCGTTTATCACGGCCGGGACAATAACCCAGGCAATGCTGAACGACCCCAACACGTTCCTCCGCAACCATATCGTCGGCCAGCACATTATTTCGACGGCTGTCATCCAAGTGTTCACCGCCCCGGCGCTGCCTCTGTTCGGAGGAGGTACCGCCAATATTGCCTTCCTGCTGGGCGACGCCAACGCGACGAGCCCCAATGCCGAAGACCTGAGTATGGTAGCCACGTTCTGGATCGAGACGGTCGAGCACTTCATCATCGTGCCCCCGTTCTCAGTCGGGCACCCGCCCTTGACCCTGCCCGCGGCCGCGGGCGGAGCGGGCGAACCCGTGACCCGGTTTATCATCGACCCACCAAACGGCAACCCCGCCCTCCGGCTGCTCACCGTCACCTCCACCCAGATCCAGTACTCCCAACTGGTGCTGCTCAATTTCAACGGACTTAGTTGGCCTCACGTGTCCGTGGCCACCCTCGTGCCCAGTGCGCCGGTCCCCATACCTCCGCCAGTCTGGGCCCAACCGTTTAGGCCCCCATCCGTCCGTGTGCTACCTGTCCAGGTAGGCCCCGCTCGCCAGGCGTTCGTGCACCCCCAAGTCCAAGCAGCGCAGCAAGCGCAAGGGGCCCCGGGGCCCCAGCAAGCCCAAACGGGACCGCTGGCTCAACCGGCTGGGGGAGGCAGCGGTGCCAACCCAAACAACCCAGCGCCGGCAGGAGGCGCCTAGTGGTAACAGGAGCCGTGCTCGCCGCAGCGGCGGCAACGACTACCACCCTCCTGGCGCCGTCAGGCACTCCGGGGACAGTTACGCACCTGTCCAGTACCAGTGGCAATGTCCTCGTCGTAGTGGTGGTGGCCCTCGTCATTTTGGCCGGGGCGGTGGTGGCCTGGGGGAGGTGGGCCCTGGCCGGCAAAGGGAACCCTTCGAACGACTCCACCCTCGTACGTAGCTGGATCGGCGTTGTCCTCGTGGGCTCGTTGGTGCTCTTTTGTGCCCTGGCCTTTGAAGTGGACGATGAAACCTTGCGGAACACGCTGATCGGGGGCTTGGTGGCTACAGTCGCCTCGGTAGTGGCCTTTTACTTTGCGACCAAGTCGTCCGATCAGGCCCGCCAGGATCTCCTCAAGGCTGGAGCCAGCAAGGTCCTAGTACCGGCGCTGAAAGGCGACACCAAGGCACAAGTGGCTTCAAAGATGGCCGCTCTGCCGTTGTCCCTCGTCTCCCAGCCGCCGGATGCCCAAGACAACTGGCACGTAGCGTCGCAGACGCCCGCTGCCAATACCACGGTGCCCTCGGGCGACGAAATAAAGGTGACGTTCGCGGCACCTGCGGCGGCGGTAGGCCCGTAGATGTCACTTGCCACCGGGGGCTGCCGCTCAGCCCATACCGGCCGACCAAGCGCCCCATGTCGGATCTGTGGCTTACGGCACAGTCCCACGGTCGGTGGGGAGAGACGGAGAAGGGCAAGAGCGCGGGCAGCGGCGTCCCTAGACCTAGATCCCAGCTGACTCGAACCGCCGGGTTTGCTGGTCTTGCCCGGGGCCGAGGGCGCCTAGGTCCTGGGAGGGAACCTCAGCATTATCAGTGTTGAGCCGACCAAGGCCGGGACCTGGGGGTATTGACAAAGGGCCAGTGACACCTTGACCTGCCCAAATCTGGCGGAGAGGGTGGGATTTGAACCCACGGTGAGTTTCCCCACACACGATTTCCAATCCCGTCTGGGCCGTCCGAGCGTGTCCACTGGCGTGTATACCTGCAGGTCAGAGGGGGTGCCGGATCCGAGCCCGTCCGCAGTTGACCGCCAAGGTGCGTCCACTTGGCGGTCAACTTGGCGGTCAAAACTTTGTATTATCTCCCGCGCAACCGATCGCCAAGCAGATAATGACCAACGGTTTTATCTACGCGTTTCTCAGGACTATTTGGACCGTTGGCTCTTGCGGCGAAGAAGGTCGCGCCAGCCACGGAACCCGTTCGGGCGGTCGTCTGCGGTCGACCAGCCCTGGCCACTCCCCGTGCCGTCCTCGTGCGTCGGCGTAGGCTGGTGATCGTGAGCGAACAGGACGAGCCCGGGCTCTGGGGTGCACCATCGTTGACGCTGGACGAGCTGGCGCGACGTCAGCACGCCAAGCCCGTCGCCGATCTGGCCGAGCTTGCCGCCGACATATGGGAGTCGGACGAGGAGCTCGACGCCTTCTTAGTCGACTTCAGGGAGTCTCGGGACTCCTCTCTTGGTTGACCAGCGCTTCGCCGACGTCGTCATCGACACGGACGTGGCGTCGCTGGTCCAGAAGAGCCGGACCCCGCCGTGGGTGGACCACTACCTCATCGGTGCGCGCGTCTGGCTGACCTTTGTCACCGTCGGCGAGCTCTGGAAGTGGGCCGAGGTCCGCAGCTGGGGCAAGCGCAACCGGGACGAGCTGGAGGCCTGGATCGGTAGGCGACCAGTCATCCCTTACGACGAGGCCGTGGCGAGACAGTGGGGTGCTCTCTCTGCCGCCGCCCGGCGGCGGGGACGCCCTCGACCTTAGAACGATACCTGGGTCGCGGCGTCGTGCGTTCGGCACGGGCTGCCGCTTGTCACGCTCAACGTGAAGGACTTCTCGGACTTCGCCACGTACGACGGGCTGGTCCTACTCGGAGACGCCGGCTCAGTCAAGGGATGACCCGCTAGCACCCTCTTAGGGGATCAGCGCCGCCCGAACGCCCAGTAGAGGACCGAGTTGCCCGGGTTCAAAAGCATTGCCGCCCGCCAGGCCTTCTTGTGGCCACGGACCTGGTCGTCGCGCCGACGGCTCAAGTCGCGCCAAGCGAGCGCGGCAGAAACCACCTCGACCGCTACTAGCCAACCGAGCAGCAGTTTCTTCGGTTTCCCGTTCATAGTGCAAGGTCTATCGCACCAGAGTCCCGTGAGCGAGCCACCGGCTGCTCCGCGTCCGAGGACCTCGCTCAGTGCACTCCCGACCGGAACTGCGATAAGCACACCAGCGCTAGCACGATCACGCCGGGCCATGAGGATGTCCCGGCTCCCGTGGAACTTCGGTGACGGGCCCCGTGGCTTTCAAGCCACTTCTTGATCGTACTCAACGGGTGTGACGGTTATCCTGGCGACCTCAGCTTCAAGCGCTTTTCGCAAACTGGGCAGGTGCAAGAAACCGTTGACTTTCCTGAACTGTTTGGCGGCTTCGACCATGCCGGCGGCGCACCAGCGCAGGGCCATCTGGCCATCTCGCCAGCGTTTTACATTGGTGGAGTGGTCCCGGCAGATCTCGATCATGGACTCGACGGGGTTGGTGGTGCGTAACGTGCGGGCCAGGGTAGGGGCTACGCCCAGGCGCATGACGGTGAGGGTCTCGGCCAGGCCCTCCCGTAGCGAAGCAGCGGCGCCGGGGTGGGACTTGGCCAGGTCCCGGGCCAGGGCCTCGAGAGCCGCCTGAGCGGCCAGGGCACTGTTCATGCGGTAGGCGGCGCGCATCTTCTTGGCCACCGTCGAGCCCAGGGCCTCAGGCAATTTGGAGACCACGTTGCGAATTTTGTGCAATTGGCACCGCGCTATGACGGGGTGGTCGAACACCGCTCGCACCGCCGCCGACAGGGCCTTGGCGCCGTCGAGCACCGCCAGGGTGGGCCTGGTCACGTCCAGGCCCCGGTCGCGTAGGCCCACCAACAGGTCGGTGACCAGGGTGGTGTTCTCGGTCGAACCCTCCACTACCGCCAGAGGCAGCTTGGTGCCGTCGGTGCCGATCCCCAGGGCCACGACTAACAGGTGGTCGGCGAAGTGCACCCCGTCGACCATGAGGGCCACCAGGTCGAGGTCGGAGAGGTCGGCGGCCAGCAGCTCGGCCAGGGCCGTCTCGGTGGCTTCTACGAAACGGCGGGACACGGCCGACTTCGACGTCGAGCGGGCCGTGGCCTCGACTTGGGTGCCGACGGGCTCGAGGCCGGCCCGGTAGCGCCGGGTGGACAGCTTGGCCAGCATCTTGGCCATGGCCATCTCGCCCAAAAGCTCGGTCGAGCTGAACAGTTCGTAGGCGGCGACGGGCAGTTCACCCGAGCCATCGGTGGCCCGCACCCGGGGCCGGCGCACGCCCACGCGGCGGCCTCCGAGTGTCACCGAGCCGTCTTCGGCCCCGTGGCGCACGGCGTTGCGCCCAGTGTCATGCTTGCCCTTGGGCCCGCACAGAGCGGTCACCGACTCCTCCATCAAGCTGCCCATCACGGCCAGGCCGGCGCTGACGGCCATGGCCAACAAGCCCTCTCTCATCGTCGCCGCGATATCGGCCATGGCCACGTTCACGCTCGTCGGCACCGGGATGGGCGCGTCGGTCTCTTGGGTCTGGTAATCCTTCATGTGGTGGTCCCCTTGCTCTCGGTTGTCGTGGTGGACACCCGAGGCCTACCAGACGGCAGGCCTCGAGCTGGGGACCGCCACCTCAAAATCCACGACTAGTGGGACAACCTC
>JBEKNX010000296.1:0-6086 GCA_049522375.1 Acidimicrobiales bacterium
GACGCGGTCCTCGTAAGCCACGACCCCCGCCAGGGTGGCCCCAAGCAACCCGCAGTACTTCACGACAATGTCCTCGTGCAGCATCGCCGCCTGGTTGTAGATCTCCACATCAGCGAGGGTGGCGAGAAGCTCCCCCTTCATGGATTTTCCTATCGCCGCCGACGGGATCCAGTCGAGGTGGGGTGCTGATAAGGCATTAACCATGACGTCCAGCGGGAAACGGCGGCTGCCCCACATGAACACGTCGGGCACTAACACGCTGAACCCGCGTCGAGCCAACTCGTTGGCAAAGGCGCGGTCTCCATAACCGAGGCTCCTGTAATCGCCGAGCAACGGCTCACGTCCGCCGGGCCCATCAGCGATCTTCTCTTTTCCGAAAAATTTGAAGACCCCATGATCGTGAAGGGCAAGTACGCCTGGCCAGGGGCCGGGCCCGGAGGCGGGATGAAGGAGCCAAGCGTGGGTACGCGGCCCATAGCCCACCGACCAGGACACCTCCTCGCCGGCGATGCCATCACGTTGCCAGCTTTGCTCGACCCGCGCGTCGACAGGAACTCCGTCAGCCACGGTCCCGAGGATCTGACGCACTTCCATCACGGTGAGCGAACCGGGGCCGGGGACGGCGTAAAGTGGCCGTTCCCGCTCGGCAAACGACAGCCAATCGCTGAACGGTCCGAGGTGTTGCAATTTCTCACCCATCGCAGGGCCCCCTCCTAGCGGTCCTAGTACTCGCTCCCCACCGGCGAAGTTAGAACTCCGCCTTATCGAAGACGACAAGGCCTCGAAGATCCCCGCCGGCGGCCAGGTTTGCCAGGGCCTCGTTGATCTCGCTGAGCTGATAAGTCCGGCTCACCAGGTCGTCGAGGGGGAGCCGGCCGGACTCATAAAGCTCGATGAACATGGGAAAGTCAAGCGGCGGGTTGCACGAGCCGTAAGACGATCCCATGACGATCCTCTCCTCGCCCCTGAGGCCGTGGGGATCGACGCTGATCTTCTCGCCGGAAGGAGGGGCGCCCACGACCACGCACTTGCCTCCCGGGGCCAGGGCCTCAACTCCCTGTTCTATCGCCAGGGAGTTGCCTACCGCCACGATGACGACGTCGGCGCCGCCTCCGGTGGCCGAGCGGACCGCCTCGGCGATGTCATGGCCGGAAGCGGAAATGGCTGCCGTCGCTCCGAGCTTTTGCGCCGCGTCGAGCTTGATGGCTACGGGGTCGACGGCGACGATCGGGTACGCCCCGGCCAGACTTGCCGCGATTACCGAGTTGAGGCCCACGCCGCCACAGCCGATCACGGCTACGCTCTGGCCACATTCGACGCGCGCTGTCCGTAAAACGGCCCCGGCACCCGTGGTTACGGCGCAACCGATGAGCGTCGCCGCCTCCAGGGAGATCGAATCCTTGATCTTTATCGCCGCCTTGGAACTCACGACTACGAACGGGCTGAAGGTTGACGGGCCGTTGTGGTAGATGGTCTCATCGCCTTTGGAAAAGCGGGTCGTGTCGCCGGTGAGGCACCCGGGCTCGGCGCTGGCCCGACAGCGCGCCGGCCGCCCCTTCAGGCACTCCTTGCATGTCCCGCAGCCGGGCGCCCAGGACAGCACGACATGGTCCCCGGGTTTCAGTCCGGTATTGCCCGGTCCTACCTCCTCGATGATGCCTGCCCCTTCGTCACCGAGTACGGCCGGCAGCCGCGCATCAGTAAGGGAGCCGTCGAACCTGTGCAGGCAGCTGTGGCACACGCCACTGGCTACCAGCCGCACCAGGACTTCTCCCTCCCTGGGCGGCAGCACGGTGATCTCCTCTAGGACCATCGGCACACGTGCCTTTCGCAGCACCGGTGCTCTGACAATACGACCTTGTGCGCTCACTTATTTCACGCCCTTTTATGTGTACAAAGTACTCCCGGTTTCACGCTAGCAAGGGCGGCACGATGCCGGAAGGGCCGAAAGACCCTTCGGGTTGGCCATAGTTGTGCGGCTCAAGAGCACAAGACGCGTTGGCGAATGGCGCCCGGCACGCTGCCCGTTATCCGCGGCTGACCTTGCGCCGGTCATTCGCGCTCTGAGCCTAGCGCCCATGGCCGGGAGCCGACCTCTGGCCAGTCACCGAGACCCGGCTAATATGTGACCCACGACCGTGCCACCTGCACCAAAGGCTCGCCACTATGGTACCGGACCCGCTCCCGAGGGACGCAGGTGCCGCCACGGCCTGTGTGGTCATGCGCCGGTACCAGGGCCGTCGCGCCGCACCCTGCTCCTGCCATGAACCCTTCCCCCGAGCCCGCACGTCCGCGGCGGGGAGACGGCCACTTGTTCGACCTACTGGTACGGGGCGGCGAAGTGATCGACCTCGGGAACGGCCGACGCGAGCGTTGCGACGTCGCCCTGGCGGACGGGCGCATCGCCCGCGTGGCCCCCGACATAGAAAGAGTACTCGCCGCTGAGGTCGTCGACGCCCGGGGCGCGATCGTGGTCCCCGGGCTCGTGGATTTACATACGCACATCTATTTTTCTGCCACTTTTTGGGGCATCGACCCGCGGCCCGTCGCCTGGCGTACCGGCGTGACCACCTGGGTGGACGCCGGGTCTGCCGGCGCCTACAACCTGGCCGCCTTGCACCAATTGTGCCTGGCCACCTGTCCCTGGACCACCCGCGCCTTTGTCAACATCAGCTCCATCGGGCTCGTCGCCGAAACTGGCGAGGCACGACGAGAGGATCTGTGCGACCCGGGGCTCTGCACGGCGGCGATAATGGCCCATCGCGACTTCGTCATCGGCGTGAAGTGCCGCCTCGACCGCGCCTCGGTGGGCGACATGGGACTGGTGCCGCTGCGACGTGCCGTCGAGGCGGCAGGCGCCGCCGGTGTGCCGGTGATGGCCCATATCGGCGGCGGGCCACCGGATATCGATGACGCCCTGGACCTGCTTCGCCCCGGCGACCTCGTGACCCACTGCGCCACGGGACAGAGCATGTCGATGGTAGGCGGGAACGGGAAGTTGCGCTCCAGCGCCGTGCGCGCCCACGAACGAGGTGTGCTGTTCGATGTCGGGCACGGCTCCGGCGGGTTCTCCTTCGCCGTCGCTGAGGCCATGTTGGCCGAAGGCGTGCTCCCTGACGTCATTTCGTCTGATGTTCATCAGCGCAGCCTTCTCGGCCCCGCTTTCGACCTGCCAACGTGCATGTCGAAGTTCCTCGCTCTGGGGGTGCCGCTCGAGGACGTGCTCCGGGCGGCGACGGTCAACCCGTCACGCGTCACCGGGGACAGCTCGCCAGCGGGTGCCATCGAAGTCGGTAAACCTGCCGATCTGGCTGTTTTCGAGCTGGTGGCTGGTGACTTCGCCCTTTACGACACCTACCTTGAGCGCCGGCCGGCCCCGCGCCTTCTCGTCAACCGCGCCACCATAGTCGGCGGCGCGCTGCTGGCGCCCGTGCCCGCCGCCCCCCCTGCCCACTGGATCGCGCTCACCGAACGCCAGCGCTCCCACCTGAGCCGCCCAGCTCCCGAGCTTCGGTTCCCGTGGGCGGCCTCGCTCAGCGAGCCGGAGGCGTACGTGCGCCTCGCCCTAGAAGGGCCGCCGAACGTAGGCGGAATAAACTGAGGTCGATGGCACGCTTCGAAGGGCAAGTGGCGATCGTCACCGGTGCCGGTTCGGGGATCGGGGAAGCGATCGCAGTGCGATTGGCCACCGAGGGCGCCACGGTCTGTGTCACCGATCGCGACATTGACGCCGCGCAACGAGTGGCCGGGGGCGTGCGGGCGAAGGCGGGCGCCGCCGACGCCCACCATCTGGAGGTAACCGACTACGCCAGCGTTCAGGCCGCGGTTAGCTGGGCGCAGGAGCACCTCGGGCCGGTAGATGTACTTGTGAACAACGCGGCCACGGCCACAAGCACGCCGCTCGAGGAGATGAGCGAGAAAGATTGGGACCGGGATGTCGATGTCGTGCTCAAAGGGCCGTTCTTGTGTGCTCGGGCCGTACTGCCGGACATGGTCCGGCGGCGTAGGGGGGTCGTGGTCAATGTGGGATCGGTCAATGGTTTCCAGTTCCTCGGCCAAGACGCCTACAGCGCGGCGAAAGCCGGCCTCGTAAGCCTGACGCGGAGCATTGCCGTCAGGTACGGCCCTTATGGGATCCGCGCCAACCTGGTCGCCCCGGGCACGGTGCGCACCCCCGCGTGGACCAACCGGCTGGCCGCTAACCCAGAGCTGCTGGACCAGTTGACCCGATGGTACCCGCTCGGCCGTCTTGGGGAGGTGGACGATGTTGCCGCCGCCGTCGCCTTCCTCATCTCGAACGAGGCTTCCTGGATCAGCGGCACGGTGCTCTGCGTAGACGGCGGCCTGTTGGCCGGCAATGCCATGATGGCACGCGAAACTTCCGGCGGTCTACGGTGAGCCGGCGTGCCCCAGTGGTCTGGCGAGCTCACTTGCCGACTCCCGGTCCAGGTGCAAAACGGCGTGGGCTGCGGTCCGTAGCGCCGATGCCGGGCATTGACCCGTTATCGGTCCTTCTAACGCGGCCCGGACGGCGGCCGCCTTGCGCCGCTCCGGCACGACGGCGAGGACCCGGGGTGGAGAAAGCAAGGCGCGGACCGTGAGGGTAACGGCATGGGGCGGGACGGCCTCGATGTTGGGGAAGAAACCCTCGCCGACTTGTTGCTGACGACAACGCTCGTCCAGCGTCACCTCGTGCACCACCTCGTCCGTGTCGAAGTCGGCCGGAGGGTCGTTAAACGCCAGGTGACCGTTTTCTCCGATCCCGAGGACGCACAGGTCCGGTCGCTCGCGCTCCAACAAGGCTCGGTAGCGCGCCATCTCCGCCGCCAGGTCACGGGCGTCCCCCTGGATCCCGTAAAAGGCTCGAGGGTGTACACGCTCGACAATATGCTCGGTTAGGTACCGCCGAAAGCTCGCCGGGTGGTCCTCGCCCAACCCGACGTACTCGTCCATGTGCAGTATGCAGACCTGTGCCCAGTCGACGTCCTTGCCGGCCAACCGGTCCAGGAATCGGATTTGGGAGTTGCCGGTGGCGAGCACGATTGCCGCCCGGCCACGAGCCGCAAGAGCGCGGCGGATGACCTGAGCGGCCGCCTGTGACACCGCCGCGGCGAGATGCTCAGCGTCCTCGTGCACTTCGACCGTGAGCTCGTCGTACCTGGTGGTGACGCTTGGCTCATCTAGTTCGCCCATCGACGAAAATCCTCCCTCCGCAACGCCGACGCCTTGGCGGCGACATGGCTATCCCTCGACCACCGGTACCGCGCCCTTCCCCCGGCCGACGAGGTGACCGGCCACGACGGTCGCCTCCAACCGGAACTCCTCGGTCTTGTCGTCCAGCTCGAAAATGGTCAAGTCCGCCGACGCGCCGACGCGGACCTCGCCCCGGTCGGCGAGGCCGAGGAGACGCGACGGGTTTGACGAGGCCATCCTTATCGCCGCGGTGAGGCCTACATCGGTATGGGTGACGATCCATGCCAGGCAGTCGGGAAGGCTGCGCACGGAGCCGGCGAGCATGGAAGTGCCCGTGAGGCTCAACCGGCCGTCATGAGACAAAGTGACGTCCTTACCTACGGACACGTCGCGGTAATTCCCCGGAGCGCTCCCGGCGAGGGCGACCGAGTCACTTACCAGCACCGATCGGTCAACCCCTTTGGCCCGCACCATGGCGGTCAGGGTGGCAGCCGGCAAATGGTGGCCATCGGCGATGAAGCTGGCCTGCAGGCGGTCCTCGGACAGCTGCGCCCAGAGGTGGTTGGGGTGGCGCGGGACCATCAGATGACAGCCGTTGCCGAGGTGCGTCGATAGTCTCGCCCCGGCGTCGACGGCGGCGACGATCTGTTCAGCCTTGGCCGCAGTGTGGCCTACGGCGACGATGACGCCCAGACTGGACGCGGCACGCACATAAGGGACCGCGCCTGGCAGCTCCGGGGCCAGGGTGACTATTCCCACCAGCCCGTCGCCAGCCCGCTGCCACCTCTCGAGCTCGGCCGGGTCGGGGGGCCGAAGAGCGGCGACGTCGTGGGCACCTCGGGGACCGTCCTCAGGAGATAGGTACGGCCCCTCCACATGAACGCACGGGATGG
>JBEKNX010000297.1:0-6071 GCA_049522375.1 Acidimicrobiales bacterium
ACCACCAACAAGATGACACCCACGGCGTTGACATTGAAGCCCGTCGTGGTAACCGTAACGGCAAATTTGAGGACCGCACCGATGACGACGAGCACGATCCCGAGGCCGATCAAACCGGTCCCAGCTCCTCTAGACATTTCCCCTCGTTCCCGTTCGGTGACCCTACCTGGTGCCACCCTCGTTCATATGTCTACAGTGTAGGTCTACATAGGATATTATCGGCTGTCCGTGGCCCCGTCGGGCGAACCGGGCGTGCCTCGACTGGGTGCTAGTGCTCGGTCGTCGCCACCTCGAAGCAGTCCTCCGTGAGTACTTCGCCCGCCACAACACCGGGCGTCGACATCGAGGCCTCAACCTCGGGCTGCCATGTGGTCGGGCTGCGCCGCAGTGGCCGGCCCCGTTCGCGCTCGATCGGGACGACGTGCTCGGCGGGCTCATCCACGAGTACCGGCCAGTGGCGGCATAACCTCAGGTCCCGTGGACAGGGCCCGGCCGCTCCGGGCTGTACCCGCAGAGCTGTCGTCGCCCAGGCATGTCCATGCGGCCCTACCGGCCCGCGGTACGTCCTCTGCCCTGGCATTTACCTGCCCGCAGCCTCTTCTTCGCACCGTGCATTCCGCTGACGAACTGCGTTTCGTGCTGCGATCGTCATTTTGGCGCCGTTAGCTGGGTTTCACGCTCTCTAGTTCCAGGCCGTTGCCGTCTTGGAATGTGAGGGACACCCGGCCGTTGTCCGCCACGGCCAAGCGGGCGTTGTCGGCCTGAGCGTAGCCGGAGGCGATGACGGCGATATCCGTGGGGCCCGACCAGGTTTTGCCGCCCGTGGTGGACGTCCACAGTTGCATCATGGGCTCGCCGCTCGCCGTGTACCGCGGCCAGGCCACGGCCAGATGGCCGGTTTCCTGGTTCTCGTACAGTGCTCCACCAGCGACGGGCTCCGCCACCGCCTCGTCCACTAGCACCCGGGGTGCCCCAAAGACGTGAGCGGCCGGGTCGTACTTGCGGATGTCGACTTGGGTTATCCTCGCCGTACCGGGTGCTCGGTCCTCTGAGAGCAGGAACAGCCCGGCAGGGCCACCAGCGAGCCGGGCTAGGTCGCCATGGGCCACCAAGGTCGGCCCCTTCCAATCTTGCTGCGTCCCTATGGGGCCGCTCCCGCCGTAACGGTAGAAGCCGACGGTGGGCGACGTGCCCTGCGTAGAGAACGCCTCGACCGGGCCCCCGTTTTGGTCAAGGGCGAGCGACGAGGAGAGGTTGACGTTGTCTGCCGTGCTGAGGCCGCTGAAGCTGAACGAGGACGTCGGCGCCGCGGGCCGCGTGCACACGCATGCCACTAAACCGAAGCCCAGCCCGAGGTGGCTCGAGCTCATGAGGAACGAGCTGCCGGGCCGGTTGGTCCCACCCCCGTAGGTCCTGGTCGCCAGGAGCACGTCATCGACATTCGACTTGCCCGGGAAGCTGCCCTGGGCGATGACGGTAGGCGCTCCGAACGAGCGACCGCCGTCGGTCGAAGTCCAGACCACGACATCGTCATCGATATAGCGCCCGGCCACCACGTAGACGGCTCCGCCGGGCGCCAACACCGGGAAGGGTTGATCGGTCTCGGCCAGGGCGCCCCCGCTGGGCAGCGGGAGCACTATGGCGCCGGCGCAGGTCCCCCCCGAGGGGATCTTGCAGAACATGTCTTTGTCCGGGTTGCCAGTGCGGAGCCAGGCGACGTAGAGCGCGCCGGCGCCGTCGAGCGCGGTGGCGCCGAAAGATGCGGCATGGGCGTCGAGCACAGACGGGACGCCACCGTTCCCCGGGACGGGTGAAGCGCCCGCCGGCGTCACCAGCAAATGGCACCCGGTGAGGCACCTGGCCTGCAGGGCGGCAAACACCGTGGTGGCCGCTTCGCCCCGCGTGACCACACTGGAGGCGGCCGGGACCGTCTTCAGCCCGTACCCTGCCTCCTCGAACGCCGCCGCGCTGGGTGCCGGCACTTTGAACACGCGAGAGATCACAGACCCGAGCTCGCCGGCGGTCACCTCCCGGCTGGCACCTCCCGTTGTCAGAGCGCCCAGGGCCGTACCGGCGGGCACCCTGGCCACCTCGCCCATGAGCGTTGCCAGCATCCCTTGGGTCAGGGGGCTGGCCGGCCTGAACGCCTTGCCGTAGGTGGTCATGGCGTGGTCGGCCACCAAGAAGGCGATGGCGGCGTCGTCGCCAGAGGTCGGGAGCACGTCTGAGAACTGCTCGCGGGCCTGGTCGAGCCCAACCTCGTGGGAAGCGAACACCCCGGCCACTTGAGCGGCGCTGAGCGACTGCAAATGACCGCATGCCGGGCACGTTGCCGCTCCGGGGGCACCGGGGTCCTGGAACATGAAGCTACCGAACTCCCGGTCCAAGAACACGTTCGTTGACGAGCGCCCGGGGAGGGGGCCATGGCATTTCGCCGCACAAGTGGGCGTGATGCCCGGGGTGGTGTCGTCGACGTCGTTGAGCGTCACCGTAGCCGTCGTCGATGCCTGCTGGCTCACCGCCGTCGAGTCCGAGAAGGTCGTACTTACCATGGTGTTGGTCGTCACCTTGTCGGCGTTGTCCAAGGTCAACCCCTCGTTGGCGTTCACGCCCTCTTGCCCGATCCCGAAGTTGAAGCCGGCGGTGAAATCACTTCCGACCACATCGGTGACCGAACTGGACGAGACCGTCTGCTTACCCGCCGTAGTCGATGAGACCTGGGTATTGGTATATGTATGCATCACTGTGTACGGTTTCTCGCCGAAGCCGTAGTAGCTCCCGTACGGTTCCTGCTTGATCGGCAAGGCGCGTGTCGGGGGCAGGTCGGCGCCTTGCCCGCCCTGGTAAAACGGGTCAAGTTCCAGCAGGCTACTTGCCTCGCCCGCGGTCAGCTCGACCGTGTTGGCGCTGCCACGGTAGACGACACCGCTCGCCGGGGCGATGAGCGTCGTATCCGAGTAGCTGGCGCTACATGGGTCCTGGCCCTGGTAGGGACTGGGGATGCCCCGGGCGCAGGCGTCGAGGCTGGCCACCGGTATCGTGGCCGTGACTGGTTCGGCCCCGTAATAGACGTCGGTGTACTGGCCCTGGCCGATATCGTAGATAGCGAATTGCGGGTGGACCAGGAGCACGAACTCGTCGTCCCAAAATGGCTCGTGCGACACCATGTTCGTAACCTGGGTGTAGGGCCCGTTGGTCGGGCAATTGGTCGCAGACAGGCACAGGTCACCGTTCCCCGGGACCAGGTTGAGGTCGGGCCCCGTTCCGATGGTGTCGCCCTGGGTTATGCTCTGGCTTACCGTTTGGCCTGTGTTACCGGTAACTCCATAACCTTGGGTGTCCGTGTGGTCGAGCGTCCCCGTGCTGCTGAGCGAGTAGCCGGCGAAAAAAGAGACCGCTTCGCTGAACTTCAGGGAGCTCGACTCCTCGGTGGTGCCGGTCTCCGTTTTGGTATTGCTGTTGCCGAGGGTGAAGGTCGTCCCGTAGTTCGAGCCCACGGCGTAGCTGACGGTGCTCAAGTCGCCTGGTGGCTGGTAAAGGATCGTGTACGGCAGGACATTCAGTTGCACCAACGCTTCGGGGGACACCACGGCCGTGAACGGGGCCGACAGTGTGTTGTCTGACCGTTGGTCTCCGAGCAGGGCGTTGTGGGTGTCCGTTTCGGTGACGAACGCGTAGACCCGGAAGGTCCGGGCATAGTTCTGCTGGTCGAACAACCCGGTGGTAGGAAGGGCGATATCGCCGATGGCCGTACTCCCGTTGGCGATCAGGGTCGAGTGCTGCTCTATGGGTAGCTGGTTGTCGACGCTACCGGCATCCACCCAATAGCCCGGGTTGCCGTCCCAGTTCGTGCACGGTCCCCCGTTCGACGATGCGGTGCTGCTGGCCGAGGCGGTCAGGGAGCACATCTCGAGCACGGCAGTGTACTGTCCTTCGTTGCCGATGGCGTACGGTGCGTGATGGGAGCTCGGAGGGTTCTCGGGGTAGGTAGCCGAATCGTCGGTGAAACTCGTGGTTATGTGGAACAGGGGCGGTGAGGTCGTAAACTGCAGCTGCTTGTCCGGGTAAAGCGAAAGGGAGCGTCCCTGGCCGTCGGCCCAGGTTTGGTCACCGATCTGGCCGGTGGTGTACGGCAGCGGCCCGGTCATGCTCAACAGCCCGATGGGATAGGTGTACGTGGCACTGGTGGCCACCGTGTCCCCGGCGGCATCGGTCCCTGTGACCGAAACCGGCGAACCGCTGTACTTGGGCGAGGGGGTCGCAGCGACGATCACGTCGTCGCTGCGAAGGTAGAAACCAGCACCGTACTGTAGGTCTGAGGCGGGTACCTCACTTACGTCGACCCCGCCGATGACCAGCTCCGAGACGAGGTTCAGGTAACTACCGTCAATGACGATGGTCGTGCCCGGCGGGCCAAAGGTGGGGCTCACGCTGGTGATGACCGGAGCGGCTACGGCGACGGTCGTGGGCGGGCAGTGAGCCCCGCCGCAGGGCGCCCCGGCGGCGTGTGCCACTGACGGCCTAACCGTCACGGACGTACCCGCCAGTCCGAGGAGCACCGCCGCGCCCGCGGCCACGACGGCAAAGAAGTGCCTGGCCGGACGCGGCCTAGACATACCCCGATGGGCAATTATGGGGTGAGTAGCGCTTGGCATCGAAGCTCCCTTTCGTCGACGGGAATTCAGCACAGTGTCGACGGCGACAGCGTCGCAGAACTTCCCGAGCAAACGGTCCCACCTTTGCCCGAAGTTGTCAAGGGCTGGGGGATAAGCGGCCCGGACAGCCAACGAACTTGGTCACGCCGGGGCGGCAAAAACTTGCTGACCGGGGACCGGAGCGGCTCAACGGGATAACCCTGGAGACCTCGACGGCACCTCTACCATGGGCCCTAAGGCACCCAAACAAGGTGAATACAGCAAGGCCACGCTACCGCCCCTTTACCCCGCGAGCCTCGGTGGACCTTCCCGCTCCGACCTGAAGAGTGGGCGCGTGCTGAGAGCCTTCCCAGCAGTGCCGGAGGGCGCCAACGTCGGGCGGTGAAGGTATGGTTGAGCGCATGCCAAGACCGGACGCGGTACCGGGCTCGGTAAGCGAACGCCCCGCTTCGGGTAGGTGGACCACAACATCCACTACGGCCTCGAGCTGTTGGGGGGCGGTGCCGGCCTCAGCGAGCGTCGCGCTCGACGTCGGCTGCGGGGAAGGCTGGCTGGTCCGTGAGCTCAGCCGCGTGGTTGACCACGTCATCGGCCTCGACCCGGACGAAGAAAGCGTCGCGAACGCCCGGGGCTATGGCCCCACGGACGGTGTCGAGAACATCGTGGGCGACTTCCACACCTACCCCTTCGAGCGGGCGTCGTTCGACCTCATCACCAGCGTTGCCGCCCTGCACCACATGGACGAGGAGGCGGCGCTGCGTCGCCTGGCCGAACTGCTGCGACCCTCCGGCACCCTTGCGGTTGTAGGCCTTGGACGAAGCCGCTTGCCGGCCGACATCGTATGGGAGCTTGCCGGAGCCGTCACGACACCAGCTCACAAGATGACCAAGTCGTACTGGGAGACGCCGGCGCCTAAGGTCTGGCCCCCTCTGCATTCCTACAACGAGCCCGACGAGGAGCCGGCCGCGCACTTCTCGCCACGTGGCCGGGTTTGCCAGGACCATGGGCATTGGGCGCGTCGAAGTGACCGGGAACCCCGATGCGTACGCCTTTTATGCTGCCGTGGGCTTCGTCCGAGACGAAGATGTTGTCACCGACTTGGGTACCCGGCGCGCCTGCACCTCGACGTCGAGCCCTGAGCACGCACGATCGCTCGAGCGCCCAGATCCGCCCGTTATGCGTGGCCGAGAAATGCCGAAGTTTCAAGAGGAATCGGCGCGTAACGACGGATTTGGCGTTGAAAAGCTAGGACATTCTGGTGCAAGAGTGCTCCAAAACCAACTTGTACGACGAAACTGGGGTGAGCCGCGACGGGCACGTCAACAACCGCCTGACCCGCGCTATAGCGGGATCGCGACAGTCCAGGTAAAACCCGGACCCATGACGGAGCCCCCCGGTCCTTTTATGCAGCCGCCG
>JBEKNX010000298.1:0-6064 GCA_049522375.1 Acidimicrobiales bacterium
GGCCTGGGTGGCGCCGGTGAAGCTATCGCCCTGCAGGTAGGGGCCGTAGCCGAGGGTTGCCAGGTTGGCGTTGAGCTCCGCCACGTCGGCCCCCGGTGACATGCCGAGCAGGAACGTCCGCCATGGCGCGACGTTCCCGTACAGCAACAGCGAGGGAGCGCCGTCGATACCGAAGAGCTCCTGGCCCCGGGCGATCACCTGGCCCACCGCCGGCAGCTCGGTGTAGGTGTCGTCCTGGCCCCCGCCCCCCGGCCCGCCGCCACCCGCGCCGGCCGTCCCGGCATCGGCCTCGTCGGCGTCCAGGTCGGAGCGGTCTTGAGACAGCGCCAGTTTGGCCGCATTTAGCTGAGCCTGCGCCTGCTGGGTGGCCTTGGCATTGTCGGCTTCGGCGGCCGCCACCCCGAGCTCGGCGGCGCTCAGCTGAGCTTTGGCCGTGTTGAGTTGCGCCTCCGCCTCCTGGGTGCCCTTGGTGTTGTTGGCGGCAGCCGCCGCCACCCCCACCTCGGCCTCCCTGAGCTGTGCTTTGCCGGCATCTACCTGAGCCTGCGCCTGCTCAGTGGCCTTAGCGTTGTTGGCTCTAGCCGACGGTACCCCGTCCTCGGCCTGGGCGAGCTGGGCCTTGGCGGCGATGATCTGTCCCTCAACTTGTTGGGTGGCTTTGGTGCTGTTGACCTTCGCCCCCGGTACCCCGTCCTCGGCCTGAGCGAGCTGGGCCCGGGCCGAGTTGACCTGGGCCTGCGCCTGTTGCACGGTCTTGGCGTTGTTGTCCTCGGCCTCCGGTACGCCGGCCTCGGCCTGAGCGAGCTGGGCCCGGGCCGAGTTGACCTGGCCCTGCGCCTGCTGCATGGCCTTGGTGTTGTTGACCTTCGCCCCCGGTACCCCGTCCTCGGCCTCAGCGAGCTGGGCCCCGGCCGAGTTGACCTGGGCCTGCGCCTGTTGCACGGCCTTGGTGTTGTTGGCCTCCGCCGCCGGCACCCCAGCTTCGGCCGCAGTTAGTTGGGCCATGGCCGAGTTGACCTGGCCCTGCGCCTGCTGCATGGCCTTGGCGTTGTTGTCCTGCGTGGCGGCTATCTCCCCGCCGGCCGATGTCACCGTGTTTTCGTCGCCAGTCACTTTCTGGTTGTCGGCGCTCACGGTCTGCTTGTCGTCGGCCACCTGCGCCTGGTCCGTGGAGCAGGCGTTGGTGCTCGCCGGGTCCCCGCTGCCGGTGGGAGCCGCCGAGCCGCTTCCCCGGCAGTCCACCGCCTCCTTCTGCTGGAGGGCGGACAGCGTGGCCTGGTCTTCCCTGAGAGTGAGCTGGTCTGAAGCCAGGGCCGCCTTGGCCGACGTGTACTGCTGCGCGGCCTGGGCCAGGGACTGGGCGTCGGTCTTCCCGGTGGTCTGCGCCCCCGCCTGGGCCAAGGCCAGGGCCGACTTGGCCGACGCGCCCTGCTGCTGGGCCTGGGCTAGGGACTGGGCGTCGGTCTTCTCGGTGGTCTGCGCCCCGGCCTGGGCCAAGGCCAGGGCCGACTTGGCGGACTGGACGGACTGCTGGGCCTGGGCCAGGGACTGGGCGTCGGTCTTCTCGGTGGTCTGCACCCCCGCCTCGTCGGAGGCGAGAGCTGATCTGGCTGCCGCCACCTGCTGCTCGGCCTGGGCGAGCGACTGGGCGTTGCCGTCGGAACCGGTGCTCAGAGCGGCTTCGTCGGAGGCGAGTGTCGCTTTGGCCGAGCTCACCTGCTGTTCCGCCTGGGCCAGGGACTGGGCATTGCCGTCGACGTTGGCGCTGAGGGCGGCCTTATCGGAAGCAAGTGCTGATTTCGCCGCCGCCACCTGCTGGTCTGCCTGGGCGAGGGACTGGGCATTGCCCTCGGCGTTGGTACCGAGGGCGGCCTCATCGGAGGCGACAACGGATCTGGCCGCCGCCACCTGCTGCTCCGCCTGAGCCAGGGACTCGGCATTGCCGTCGGCGTTGGCGCCTAGGGCCTCCTCGTCGGAGGCAAGGGTCGCTTTGGCCGCCGCTACCTGCTGCTCCGCCTGCTCCAGGGTCGACGTCGCCGTGCCGGCGGGTAGCACGACGTCGGTGGCACTGGCACTGTTGTTGGCACTGGCGTAGGTGAGTGTGCCCTGTACCTCCGTCTGGGATTGCAGTGATTGCTTCTCCACGGCTTGGTACGTAATGGGGTAGGCGTTATCGCTGACGGCGTTGCTGGTGTTGGCATTGCCGTTCCCGGCGAACGGGTCGGTCAGGGCCAGGCCGCCACCCGCCCCGATCACCAGGACGACGGCAGCGATAACGGCCAATCGTCGCCCACGCCGCCTTGGGCTTGGTGCGCCGGTGCTCGTTGCCTCCCGAGCGGCGCTGAGGGGCATAGAGCTCATAACACTGGCCCAGCCGCGTTAGGCAGTCGTGACCACCAGGGGTGAAAGATCATGTCCCGTCCTTTCCAACGGACTGACAAGGCAGTTGTAACAGACGGGCCGTTACAGGACGGTAACAGGCGTGTTTTGCCGGGATCCCGTCATGAGCTGTAGGGCAAGCCTTGAGGGATGAGTTTTTCGCAGATCACCCTGGCGGCTCGGAACGGCGTCGAGTTGGCGTCCATGCCGGGTGGCAAATTGAAACGGGCACCGCCGCCCGAAAATGTCGGGTCCGGGAAGCCGGCAATGCCGTGGGAACGCATGCAGGCTGCCGCTTTCAGATAGTCCGCTTGCTGCTGGGTGGTGAAGTTGGGCGGCGTCAGCCGGGCCGGCATGAGCGACTGGCACGCCTTGTGAGCCTTCTGGAACTGGGGGGAGCTGGCCATGCTGGGCGGCAGCACCAGACGGACCGCCTGGCCCAGGACCGTCGGGCTGGGAAAGCTCGGCAACCCGTGGGAGCGCATGCAGGCCGCGTACTGCTGGAGGCGCGAGCCGAGCTCTCCCGCGGACGCGCCCGCCACCGGCACTGCCGCATTGGTCGTAGTTGCCGTCCGGCCGATGCTCGCCACGGCGTTTTTCGGACCGCCGCCGCAGGCCGACGCGAGTAAGGCAATGCCCACTAGGGCGCTGGCGACGCGGGCCGCCCGCCCCAGGCGCTTTGGCCGGGAGGGTAAGTGCTCCATCACCCGGCTTCGGCGGTAGAGCCGGACGGGCCGGCATGGCCCAGGCCGGGCAGGATGTTCTGGCACGCTTTTTGGGCGGCCTGGAACTGAGGCGAGCTCGGGTTCAGGTCGCTGCCCCGCCCGGCCTTGATGGAGATGCTGATCCTGCCGCCCTGAGCGGTCGGGTCGGGAAAGTCGGGCACGCCGTGGGAACGCATGCACTGGGAGAATTTCAGGGCCTGCGCCAAGTGCTGGGCCTGGGCGGCGGCGCTGGGCTGGCCACCGCCCGGGAGGAGTTTCTGGCAGGCCTTCTGGGCCGCGGCGAACTGGGGCGAGCCCGGGCCAAGGTCGCTGCCCGGGCCCCCATGAACAAGGAAGTCACCTTGGGAGTTGGGGTCGGGGAAGTCGGGCACGCCGTTCTTGCGCATGCACCGGGCGTACGTCAGCGCGGCGCTGTAAGACGCCCCGCCCGCGCTGGTCACGCTCGGAGCTACCGGGAGAGCCGATGCGTTTGTGGTGTGGGTCTTGCCCAGGTGGGCGACACCTTGGCCCGGTGAGCCACCCGAACAGGCCGCCACGAACAGAGCGCCGCCCATCAGCGTCAGCCCGAGGACGACGGTCATGCGGGCCGCCGCTGGGCGGGCCACAGCCGGGCGCCACCATCTGCGTGCTTCGGTCATGAGACTGTTGTAAACCTGGAGTGGTAACACGACGTCAACAGGTGCTGTTATTCCGCTGTTACCACCGATCGACGACGCTTGTGACCACAAGAGCAACGACGAAAAGAGAGAGGTAGTCGTGGCGTCACGCTCATGGGTGCACTGGCCACGACGTACTGTCCGGCTGCGCCTCACGGCCCTTTACGGCGGCCTGTTCCTGGCCTCGGGGGCCGGCCTTTTGGCCATCACCTACGCCCTCGTGGCGGGCCTGCCCGTGCGTGCCCAGTTCCAGATTGCCGGGACATCGAAGGGCAGTGTGCGGTTGGTCCCGCTAAGAGGCCAGGTACTCGCGCCGCTGCCAGTGCCCGTCCGGCAGTTCATTGTGCACAGCGGGGGCGGGGGTACGTCCGTGCCGCTACCACCTTTTCCTCGGCCAGGCAACCTGACCTTTCTCGGTTTCCAGGCTACGCTGCCGACTCCCGGGGAGCTGCACCGGTTCGTCGTCGAGTCAGCGGTCGCCCTCGCCTTCATGGCGATCGTTTCCATCGGGTTGGGCTGGTTGGTCGCCGGGCGGGTGCTCCGCCCGCTTCGCGCCATGACCATCACGGCCCGGCAAATATCCGAGGAAAGCCTGGACGAGCGGCTCGCCGTGCGCGGGCCGGCCGACGAGCTGAGGGACCTCGGCGACACGATCGACGGCCTGCTGGCCAGGCTGGAGAAGGCTTTCGAGGCGCAGCGGCGGTTTGTGGCCAACGCCTCTCACGAACTGCGGACGCCACTGGCGATGATGCGGACGTCCCTCGACGTCGCCCTGGGCAAGCCCTCTCCCGTCCCGGCGGAAGTGACCGTCCTGGCGGGGAAACTCGAAGAGGGCCTCGACCAGGCCGACAAACTCCTGGAAGGTTTGTTGCTCCTGGCGCGCGCCCAGCAAGGGGGCGTGGGCGAAATTACCGAGGCCTCATTGCGACGGCTTGTCGCCGAGGCGCTGGACGCCGATCGAGCCGAGATAATGCGCAGAGGGCTTGTGGTTGTCGACGCCACGGTCGAAGGCGACGTGACCGGGAACGAGACGTTGCTCGCCCGGCTGGTGGCCAACGTGGTCGACAACGCCGTCCGGCATAATTTTCCTGGCGGCCGCGTGCAGATTTCCAATGATTTTCACGGCGGCCGGGCGCGCCTGGTCGTCGAGAGCGAGGGACCAGTTATCCCCGAAGAACAAGCGCAGCATTTGGGTGAGCCGTTTTACCGGCTGGGTGCCGAACGGGTGGCCAATAATGACGGGACCGGTTTAGGTCTGTCGATCGTCAGGGCCATCGCCATTGGCCACGGTGGCAGCCTGCAACTGCAGGCGCGCCCCGGGGGCGGGCTCCGGGTCATCATTGAGCTCCCGGCGGCGCCGGTGCGGGTATGAGGGTGCTGGTGGTAGAAGACGTGCGGCGCCTGGCCGACGACATCGCCGAGGGGCTCCGGGACCAGGGCATAGCAGCGGACGTGGCCTATGACGGGCTCGACGCCGCCGGCAAGGTCAACGTCAACGACTACGACGTCGTGATCCTGGACAGGGACCTTCCCGGCGTCCCCGGCGATGTCGTGTGCCGCATGATCGCCGAGGGAGACCGGCCCGCCATGGTCCTCATGCTCACCGCCTCCGGCACGCCGGGGGACCGCGTGTCGGGCCTGCGGCTCGGCGCCGACGACTACCTGAGCAAGCCGTTCCATTTCCCCGAGCTGGTTCTTAGGGTGCGTGCCCTAGCCCGTCGAAAACCCACGGCGCAGCCTCGGGTCCTGCGAGTAGGCAACCTGGTGCTCGACCCTCTGCGCCGTACGGTGGCCCGCGGTGACCAGCAGCTTGACCTCTCGGTAAAAGAGCTGGCGTTGCTGGAGGCGCTCATGAAGGCGAGCCCGGCGTTCCTGAGCGCCGAGGACCTCCTGGAGCAGGTGTGGGACGAGAACGCCGACCCGTTTACCAAGACCGTGCAAGTCACGATAGGAAGACTGCGCCGCAAGCTGGGCGATCCACCTGTGATCGAGACCGTGCCTGGTGCCGGCTACCGCTTGCAGTGAGCTCGAGTGCGGGGGAGCACCAGCCGACGGGGGACGGGCCATGCTGGACGCGCTTCAAGTAGCGCGTGGAGAACGGACCGGCCGAACAGGCCGCCGCCCACCCCCGGCAAGCAAATGCTGAGCCCGAGCCCATGATGCGTGAGCGGGTTTGATTGCGGGCGACGGAGCATCACAAGAGCCTGGGGTGAGCGCTCGGTGGGGCCGCCCGGCAACGCTCGGGGGCAGGCGTGGTGGGCGCCGGGCTCGGGGCCGGGGCTGGGCTCGGCGGGGGGCTCGGCG
>JBEKNX010000299.1:0-6044 GCA_049522375.1 Acidimicrobiales bacterium
AGTGGTCGCGCCTCCACCGCGAAGAGCTCCTCGCCAACTGGGAGCGGGCTCGGCAGAACCAACCCCTCGTGGGTATCGCACCGCTGCCATAGCATGGCCGGTGTGACTGGTAGTTACCTCCCGACCGTGGTCGGTGCCGCCGTGCTCCGTGACCACGTCCCGGCGACTACCGGACGGGGGAAACTTTGGCGGGCCATAACAGGTGTTATCTCCGGCTGGTCACGGTCCGAACGGGTTGGCCACTTGCGGTGGCACGCGGCTCGAGCGAGGTCGGAGACGGCCTGGCCGGCCTTGGTGCCGAAATAGCCGTCCCGCCCAGCGCGGAGGTCCGCCCGGGCCTGTTCGGCTGAGGTCAGACGGTCGGTCGGAGTGCGGTGATCGTGGCTGAGGCCACGGTTTGGAAGCGGTCGATGTCGTGAAACGGTCGGGCTACGAGCATGGCGCCTTCCAAGTTGGCGACGATGGAGCGGGCGGTGTCTTGGGTGCCGCCGCTGATGCCGATTGTCCCTTCTGTCAGTCCTTGTTCGAGGGCCCGGCGGAGCCAGGTCTCGTTGTCGAGGAAGAACTGGACCACGATGGCTTGCATCGCTTCGGGCAGGGTTTGGTACTCGGCGGCGATCATGCCGCATAGGCACATTCGGTCTTGGCGGAGCACGTCGAGGTAGAGGTTGGCGTAGGCAGCCAGCTTGCCTGGCGCGTCGAGCGGCTCGGAGTCGATGGTTTCGAGGGCGGCGGCGAAGCGCTGGGTGTAGCGGACCAGCAAGGCCTCACCGAGCTCGGCTTTTCCGGGGAAGTGATAGTGCAGCGCGGCCTTGCTGAGGTGTAGCTCTGCGGCCACATCGGCGTAGCTGAACCCGTTGAACCCGCGCGTCTGTACCAGCCGCTCGGCCACATCCAACACCGATGAGGGGGTGTCGCCGTCGCTGGCGGGCCATCTCGGCATCTGAACCCCTCTCCCCTTTCGTGCCACTACCACTTGACTCTGACCTACTAGTAGGTCAGAATAGCAGATGAGAGGTTCGGCAGGGGCCGGACCAGAACCCGAGGGGAGGATGATGCAACAGACTGAGCATCGCAGTTTCGCCGTGGCTGACGAGACCCGCGAGTTCCCTAACGGTAGGGCCGAGATCGTTAAGATCGCGGGCGGCGAGGTCGGCCGTCTGGTCTTCGAGCCGGGCTGGCGGTGGTCCAACGACGTGAAACCGATCGCCGGCACCGACAGTTGCCTGGCACCGCACTTCCAATATCACGTCAGCGGTCGCCTGGCCATCCGTATGGACGATGGCAACGAGTTCGTGGCCGGGCCGGGCGATGTCACGTCGCTGCCCAGCGGCCATGACGCCTGGGTGGTCGGCGACGAGCCGGTCGTTACCGTCGACTGGTTCGGGGCCGGTAATTACGCCACCGCCGAAAGCCACAAGCCGGAGCCACTAGGGGTCGTCGAGGAGTTCGGCTCGGCGTGGGCCGCCCACGACTTGGACGCAACCCTGGCGTTGGTCACCGACGACTGCGTCTTCGACGCCACCGGCCCAGCCCCTGACGGGATCCGCCACGTCGGCCGCGACGCCATCCGGGAGGCCTGGCAGGCCATCTTCGATGACATTTCAGCCGTCTTCGAAGCCGAACAGACCTTCGCGGCCGGAGACCGAGTGGTGCAGTTGTGGCGTTACGACTTCGACGGGGGCCACATCCGCGGCATCGACGTGTTCACCGTGCGCGACGGGAAGGTGGCCGAGAAACTGTCGTACGTCAAAGGCTGAACCCGCCACCACGTAACAGATCGCCAGCGACCGGTCGGGCTGCTCGGGCCGGCCAGCTCGCCAAATTCGCGTTTGTCCCGCTACGCAAAGAGGTGATTTCAGCGGCGAAGTCCGCGCCGCGAGGCCGCCGGCAACCCGGAAGAGCACGAACGCCTTGCGCTGAAAGCAACCGGTGGGCACTGTGGTAGGTGGAATGACAGCGCAGAAGGTCACACCCCGGGCCAGCGACTTAGCGGAGTTGCTGGCTGAGATCCCGGACGCCGTCATCGTCCTCGACCCTCTGGGCCGGGTGAAATGGGGGAACCGGGCGGCGGAGCGCCTGTTCACCCGGTCGCTGGCGGAGTCGATCGGCATATCCGGGATCGAGCTCGTACACCCCGATGACCTGGAGCTCGTGCTCCGCTCGCTGGCCAGCGTCCAGGGCAAGGAGATCGGCACGCTCATCGAAGTCCGGGTCAAGACGGGCACGGGCTGGCGGCTGGTCGAGGTGCTCGGGACACCTGTCACCTGGCTGGGCGAGGCGGTCGTCCTCTTCGTCCTGCGGGACCTGACCGAACGACGGCGGTTCGAAGTGGCCCGCAACGAAGAGGCACGTCTGCGGTCCGTGGTGCACAACTCGGCGGCCGTGATCATCCTCGTCTCAGCTACCGGCCTGGTGCAGTCTGTCTCGGGGGCGCTCGGCCGGCTCCTCGGGCACGACCCCGAGCTGATCGAGCACCGGCCCCTGGCCGAGCTCGCCCGTGACCCGGACCGCCCGCTGCTGGAGGCCGCCCTCCAGCGGGCCTCCCGGGGGGCGACGGTGGCCGAGCCGGTGACGGTCGTGGTGCACCTCCGCCGCCATGCCAGCAACCAGACGGTCCCCTTCGAGCTCACAGTGGTCAACCTGCTCGACGACCCGACCGTGGGCGGGTACCTGGTCTCGGCTCACGACATAACGGCCCGGACGGCGGCCGAACTGGAGCTGCACCACACCCTTTCGCTGCTCACGGCGACGCTGAACTCGACGGCCGACGGCATCCTCGTCGTGGGCACCGATGGCCGGATCACGAGCTTCAACGGTCGTTTCGCCGAGATGTGGCAAGTGCCCGCCTCAGTCCTGGCGAGCGGGGACGACGCTTCTGCCATGGCGTACGTCATGGGCCAGTTGACCGACCCAGATGCCTTTGAGGCGAAGGTGCGCGAGCTCTACGCCAGCCCTGAGGCCGAGAGCCATGACACGCTGGAGTTCAAGGACGGCCGGGTCTTCGAGCGCTATTCGAGGCCACAACGCCTGGACGGCGCCGTTGTCGGACGCGTCTGGAGCTTCCATGACGTCACCGAACGCCATCGCAGTGAACAGGAGCTGCGCGAGAGCGAGCAGCGCTTCCGCCGGGTCTTCAAGGAGGGGCCGCTGCCGATAGCCGTTGTTGACCTCGACCAGCGCATCTCCAACGTCAACAAGGCGCTGTGCCGTTTCGTCGGGCGGACCAGGCAGGAGCTGGTGGGCAACACGCTCGAGTCCTTCACTCATCCCGACGACGTGGACAAAGACATCGAGCTTAATTGGCAGATCTCGGCCGGGATGGTCCCGAGCTACGAGACCGAAACCCGCTTTGTCACCAAAGGCGGCCATGTGGTGTTCGGGAAGGTGACGGCTTCGGTGGTGCGCGACGACAACGACGCCGTCGTCCACGGGATGCGCATTATCGAGGACATCACCAAGCGTAAGCGGCTCGAACGCGAGCTCGTCGCCCACGCAAGCACCGCGGGCAAGCTCCTGGCCAGCCTGACGCCGAGGGAGACAGAAGTCCTGGCACTGCTCGGTGGTGCTGACACGGCTCCGCAAATGGCGAAACGCCTTTCCGTATCTGTGCGGACCGTCGAATCTCACCTGGCCAACGCCTACAGGAAGCTCGGGGTCCGCAACAGGGAGGACGCCGCGGCCGAGTTCGCCCGGCTCAGGAGTGCCGTCGCCGGTCTTCAACTCGATATCGCGGGCTCTTCGCCGGGTTTCCTTACCTAGAGAAATTCCGTACCGTACGGCCCAAATTCCCGTACGAGGACCGCTTAAGGTCCGTTAGGGCGAGCCGAGACATAGCGGTATGGATCCCAATAATGATGCCTCTGCTGGCGCGGGGCCGCTGAGCACCGCCCTCCCACGACATCTTGCTCAGCATGTTCGTCGCTTCTACCGGGAGCACCGCCGGGCCACGATCGCCGCCGGCGTTGCCGGAGCCGTGCTCGCCGGGGGCACGGCGTACGCCGCCACCAACTGGGTCGTCGGGCTCAACGCCTCGTCGAGCGGCCAGTCCCAGTCGGCGGCGGTTTCCAACCTGACGATCTCGGCCGTTGCGTCGCCGGCTGCCACCAACTTGCTCTATCCCGGCGGGAACGGCGACGTCGTCCTTACCATCTCCAACCCCAACTCGTTCCCCGTCACTCTCACGGCCGTGAACCTGCCCACCAATACGACTTATGCGACCGGGTACACGACCAGCGCCCTCACGACCACCCAGACCGGCTGCCTGGCGACCACCCCCAGTGACGTCATCTGGAACTATTCCAGCGGCACCAGCGGCACTTCGCACACCCTCACCACCGCGCTCACGGTGGCGGCCAGCGGGCAGCCCAACAACCCTTTGACGGTGACGCTGACCAATGACGCCAGCATGACCGCGGCCGCTCCCTTGGCCTGTGAGAACACCTACTTCTCCATGCCGGCACTGACCGGGGTCACCGCCACCGGCGGTGCCGCCACCGCGACGACAAGCCCGGCAACGGACAGTTGGACGATCTGATCGCCAGCCGATGGCCGGAGGCAACCCGTGGCGCCGTCACGCGGCCCGAGGGCTCTTCGGGCTGTTGTCGTCGACCGCGCTCACCATCGTCGGTTTGAGCCCCCCGACCTCGGCTTCGGCATCGAACTGGGCGCTCGTGCTGAGCGCTGGCAGCAAAGCCGAGGCCAAGGCTCTGGCGGGCCCCTCCGCACCCGCCGGGGTGGCGGCGGCCTGTGTGTCGCGCACTCAAAAGGAAATAAAAGTCACTTGGGGCGCCGTCGCCGACGCCTCGACGTACACGGTCTACGACTCGACGTCGTTGAACGGGACGTACGTCCCCAACTTTCCCGGGCAGACCGGGACCACCTGGACGGGGACTATTTCCACGGCCGGTAAGTACTGGTTCGAAGTGGGGGCTTACGTGGGCACGAATTGGGTGAGCGCCAACTCCGCTCCCAGCGGGGAGACCACGATCGCCTCGTCGGCGCCCGAGTGCACCCAGCCGTGAGAGTTACGACCCGGGTTGACGCCGGGCGTCTTAGCTGAGTCGGTGGCGGTTGATGGCTTCGAGTTGTTCCATGCCGTCATGTTCGCCGCAGGCGGGCCCGGGCGCCAAGCCCGCCGAGGCTGGCCCGCCGGTCAGCCGACGCTGAAACGCTGGAAGGCGACGGCGTATTCGCACCCGGCGGTCATGCCCGTGAACCCGGCCATATTGCGCAGGAACTCGTCGGGGTCGAACTCCCGCCCGAGACCATTTATGTAAGCCTGATGTTCGCGCAGCGATGCCACGCCGGCGTCGAGGGTCGCCGACACGTCGACAAAGTGCGTAGGCGCGGCAGCGCCGGCCACGTAGACATGACGGGCCCCGCCCCACGGCTGGCCCTCGTCGGCGAACACCCATCGGTTCGCCGCGTCGCGGCACGCGTCCAGCACGCTCAACCCCGTGGCGCGGTGGTCAGAGTGGTTGACGGCCGCGTTGTCGCCCCAGGCGAGGTCGAAGTTCATCGTTATGACGATGTCGGGGCGCCACCGCCGCAAGGCTCGGGCAATGTCGCGTCGTAGCGCCAGGCCCATCTCGACCAGCCCATCGGGGTGGCCGAGGAACTCGACCCGGTGCACGCCTACGACCGCGGCACTACGGCGTTGTTCTTCCTGGCGCAGGGGGCCGGCCACGTCGGGCGCCATGCCGTCGATACCGGCCTCCCCGTTGGTGACGAGCACGTAAGTGACCTCCTTGCCCTGTGCCGTCCACCGGGCCACCGCGCTGGCGGCCCCGTACTCGAGGTCGTCGGGGTGAGCGACAACGGCCACGGCACGCTGCCAGTCCTCCGGTACCGGGCCCATCGTCCCGCTCACCCGTTCTGCGTCGTAGACATACTGGGCGTCACCCGGTCGGACGGCTTGTCCCGAACGGCGGTGTCGTGCAACCAGCACCGTACGAGGTGGCCGCCTCCCAGATCCTGTTCGGTGGGGTGGGTGGCGCATACCTCCATGGCATGCGGGCAACGGCCCCGGAAGCGGCACCCGG
>JBEKNX010000300.1:0-6026 GCA_049522375.1 Acidimicrobiales bacterium
GACGCGCTTGTCGTCTTCAGTGGGCTCGCTGCGTACGAGCGCGACAACGGGCCGCTGCAGGCGAACCGACGCCCAGGCCTCCATGCGTCTTGCCTGCCCGTGGTCCGGGAATGGGACTGCTCGTTGTTGGTCTGGGATAAGCAGGATCTTACGCCTTCTGGTTACGACGCTGTGGAGTGGTCGGTACACGGCGTCCTGTACGCCTATGGTGTCGGCCTCGTTGACGGTGTTGCACTTGAACCGCTCGTCGAGCAATGCCGCCAACAGGGCCGTGACGAGTTCCTACCGCTCGTCATGCCGCTTGTCATAACCGGTGGGACGGCATCAGCAGTTAACCCGGTCGCGGTGTTCTGATGATGGCCGAAAAGCGCTTCCCGGTGGGGGTCATCGGTCTGGGCGCGATGGGCAACCCAATCGTGCGGCGCCTTCTCGGGGAGGGTTGGCCGGTGGTCGTGCACGACGCGCTGGAGGCAGCGGCGCAGGCATTGGTTGGTGCGGGTGCCAAGCCGGCGGCCTCGCCCGAGGCGGTCGCGGCGGAGGCGACAGTGGTCATCATTTCATTGCCGGGCGAGAGTGAGGTCCGGGAAGTCCTCCTCGGTGACCGGGGCGTCGCGCAGGGCGCCTCCGACGGGACCGTGATCGTCGACACGTCGACGCTCCGGCCTCAGGCGTCTCGCGAACTGGGAGCAGAGCTGCTGCCAAAGAAGGTCACCTACCTCGACGCGCCGCTTTCAGGAGGCCCGGCTGGGGCGCTAAGCGGGTCGCTGGTCGTCATGATCGGAGGGTCAGCGGGCGCAGTGCGCCAAGTGACGCCACCACTCGAAACCCTAGGCACGATCTTTCACTGTGGCGGTCTTGGCACTGGCCAGGTATGCAAGGCCTGCAACCAGCTCGTGGTCGTGGGCACGATCGAGCTGGTGGCCGAGGCGCTGGTACTAGGGGCGGCAGCGGGGCTCGACCCTTCGCTCGTCCGCTCAGCGCTGATGGGTGGCTACGCTTCGAGCCGCGTACTTGAGCTGCACGGGGCGCGGATGCTCCGCCGCGATTTTGAGCCTGGGGGAAAAGCCAGGTTCAACCTGAAGGACCTCGAGGTTATCGGGGGCCTCGCGGCCGGGAACGGGCTCGCGCTCCCGGCCTTTGAAGCCGCGGCCACCCAGCTCCGACACCTCGTCGACCAAGGTGGAGGAGACCTTGACAACTCGGCCTTGATCACCGTGCTCGAAGGCTCACGCACGGGTGGCGTATGACCGGGGAGCTCGCCGTCCCCAGGAGGGCTGACGCGCTCCTTGCCGCCTCCCTTTGGACAGGTAACCCAAGGTCGCGCCGTCGTCAGCACAGCGCTGTCGCGATCGTAGCGCCCAGTTGTGTGCAAAGCAGGGTGGGTTTGGAAGAGCAACTATGCCCTAGGCGCGGTTCAAAGGCAATGCTACCCGCACTAATGCGCTGTCTAATGGTACAAAAGGAGACCCATGTCAAGAGTAAGTTTGCGTGTCCTGCTCGAAAATAGCGAGCACTGTGTACTAGCCCCCTGCATTTACGACTCAGCCTCGGCACGGGCTGTTGAAATGGTCGGCTTCAAGGCGATGATGTTCAGCTCTGGTGAGTTCTCGTTAGCCGCCAACGGCGTCCCCGAGTTCGGCTTCGCAAACTCGGCCGACACCGAGTGGATAGTGAGCAGAATCACGCAAGCGTCAGCGCTGCCTTTGGCTGTCGACATCGAGGACGGTTACGGTGGTCCGATGGCGGTCTACCGCATGTGCAGGCGATTGGTACGCGTTGGCGCGTCAGCGGTCCAGTTAGAGGACGGGATAGGCTCTGAACACCCGCTCACCCTGCTCCCGCGTGAGGACTATTTGGCAAAGGTCAAGGCCGCGGTAGCGGCAACGGCCGGCTCCGACTGTTTGCTCATCGCCAGGACCAATGCCGACCCCGCTACCGAGCTGGACGAGGGGGTCGCCCGCTGCGTGGCTGCGCACGAGCTTGGCGCAGAGATGACGACCGTCGTCCGGCTATCGAACCTCGAGCATGCCGCATACGTCGCCAAGCGCGTGCCAGGCTGGAAGATGTACCCGGATGTCTCCGCAAGGAACGGCAAGCCGGAGGTCACGGTCGACGACGTGTACCCTCTCGGGTTCAACTTCATGACGATGCATTATCTCCTGAAGGCGGCTATGGACGGAATGCTTGAGCACGGGGTCAAGAACTTCCTTCAGCAGGGTTGCCTCTACACTGCCGAAAAAGAGGACGCGACCGGCGTCCTTGGGGAGAGCGCCAGCCCGTTGTTCGACCCTAATGGTTTTAGCGCGTTCGCGGAGCGGTTCACTGGCAAGAAGGTCGTCTACCAGATCGGCGACCATCCCGTACCCGAATTCCCCGAAGGGTTCATCCATAATCCTGCTGAGGACCGCTTGTGACGCACCTACGCCGCCGGTTCCTGGCACCGATGGCTTGGACGCCCTGAGTTAGGAGGACATCATGCAACTGGGAATGGTCGGGCTTGGCCGGATGGGTGCCAACCTCGCACGACGGCTGATGCGGGGTGGGCATAGCTGTGTCGCCTACGACGTCAATATTGGCACAGTCAGCGCGCTGGAGCAAGAGGGTGCCGTCGGTTGTGATCACCTGGGTGATCTCGTTGCCAAACTGACCAGGCCGCGCACGGCTTGGGTTATGGTGCCCGCCGGTCACACGAGGGAGACGATCACCTCCCTCGCAGAGCTGCTGGAGCCCGGCGATGTGCTTATCGACGGCGGAAACACCCATTACCACGACGAAATCGTCAGAGCCGAAGAGCTCAAGGCACGGGGCCTGCACTTCGTCGACGTAGGTACTAGCGGCGGTGTGTTCGGCCTAGAACGCGGCTACTGCCTGATGATCGGAGGCGAGGCCGACGTGGTCAGCCGCTTGGGGCCGATCTTCGCCACCCTGTCGCCCGGTGGGGCCGGCGCCCCGAGGACGCCCGGGCGCACCGGCAACCCGTCTCCCGCCGAGCTCGGCTACCTACACTGCGGCCCGGCCGGTGCCGGCCATTTCGTGAAGATGGTCCACAACGGAATTGAGTACGGCATTATGGCGTCGTACGCCGAAGGACTGGCGGTCCTAGCCAAGGCCGGGGTCGGGAGGGCCGCTGCCGGTCCGGTCGACGCAGAGAACACGCCGCTCAGCCGGCCGGAACACTACCTTTACGACCTGGATGTAGCCGAGATCGCGGAGCTTTGGAGGAGAGGCAGTGTCGTCGCCTCGTGGCTCCTTGACCTTACTGCTCATGCGCTCTACGCGGACCCGCACCTGGAGGGCTTCCAGGGTCGCGTCTCCGACTCGGGCGAGGGCCGCTGGACGATACAGGCGGCCATCGACGAGTCTGTGCCCGCACACGTGCTTACCGCCGCTCTTTACGAACGCTTCAGTTCTCGCGGGGAGGCGGATTTCGCCGGCAAGGTGCTTTCCGCCATGCGGAAGGAGTTCGGCGGTCACGTCGAACAGGTCGGTCGGCCCATGTAGCGCTGTAGAGCGCGACCGTTTGTAATGTCCCCACCTGACTATTCCTCCGAAAGGACAACGCTGTGACCACAATACGTACCGAGGCAGACGCCCCGCTCGACTTTCTCGCTCTCGGTGCTCTCGTGCACCGATTTGACCCTGGTGTGGTCCCGTTCCGCAAGGCGCGCGAATGCGCCATCCACGTCAGTGGGGCGGAGTTCAACGTCGCGGCGAACCTTGCGGACTGTTTCGGCCTCTCGGCGGGGGTCGTCAGTGCTCTGGTCGACTACCCGATCGGGGATCTGATAGCTGAGGCTGTGCGTTCGGCAGGAGTAAAGGCTTTCTACAAGCACTTCAGCCATGACGGCGTGACTGGCCCCAATATGGCGGCCGTCTACAGTGATCGCGGTTACGGGGTGCGCCCGCCGGTCGTGTTCTACAACCGCTCTAACGAAGCAGCGGCCCGGCTCCGGCCGGGGGACTTTGACTGGGGAGCGATCTTCGGGCGTGAGGTCCGGTGGTTCCACAGTGGCGGCCTGTTCGCCGCTCTTTCACCGACGACCAGCGAGCTCATCATCGAGGCCACGCAGGCGGCGAAGGCGGCGGGGGCTACTGTGTCTTTCGACCTCAATTACAGGGAAAAGCTGTGGAACTTCAGAGGGGGCAACGACTACGCCGTTTCGGTGTTCCGCCGTATCGTCGAGAACGTGGACGTCCTCGTCGGCAACGAGGAGGACCTTCAGCGAGCGCTCGGCATCTCAGGGCCTGCAGCCGGTGGGAGCAGTGCCGAAGGCAACGCTGCCTTCATTGAGACAATTTCTCAGGTCACCGCGCGTCACCCCAACATCAGGGTTGTGGCCACTAGTCTTCGCCACGTCCAGTCCAGCAGCCGGCATAGCTGGGCAGCCATCGCCTCGATCGATGGTGAGATTTACTCGACGCCGACGTGCGAGCTCGACGTACTGGACCGGATCGGCGGCGGGGACGGCTTTGCATCTGGTCTCTTCTACGGTTTGTTGACCGGCGAGCCTCCCGGAGAAGCCGTGAAGCTGGGGTGGGCGCATGGCGCGCTCCTGACGACCTTCCCGGGGGACACCACGATGGCGACGCTTGACCAAGTACGTGCTCTTGCTCGCGGGGGCTCGGCGCGCGTCCAGAGGTAAGCCCTCAGGCCGAGGTTGTCCCGAACGGGTCAGTCGGTGCCTTGGGTTGCCGTCGAGCGGGGAGTTCGGGAAAGCCCGGGGGACGGGGAACGACCGGCGCGCGAGACCGACCCCAATGGGTTGGCCATGTCCGTTGCCAGCGCTCGGAGGTCGGACACGAGCATGTCGCGGAGATAATCGTCGACACGAGCTTTCAGGATAGTCACGCTGACGCCGTAGAGTTCGCTCCCGGGCGTGCTCGGTATAGCCACGGCGACACAAATGACACCCTCGTTGGCCTCTTCGTCGTCAATTGCGTAGCCGCGGTCGCGGGTGCGCGCGAGGTCGGCAGTGAGAAGTTCTAGGGTTTGGATCGAGCGCACCGTGCGCCGGGGGAAGGCGTAGTCAGAGAAAAGCTCTCTAACCTGGGCGTCGTCCAGTGTTGCGAGCATCGCTTTGCCCGTGGCTGTGCAGCTTGCTGGGAACCGCGTGCCGACTTCCGTGCCCAGCCGGAGGGGCTGGGTACCGTCGTGCCTGGCGAGGTAAACGACCTCGCGACCCACAAGGGTCGACAGCTGGACCGTTTCGCGTGACGCCACCGGGAGGCCTCTCGCCATGCGGGCGAACTCGCTCACCTCGTCTACGCCGGCGAGATAGGCACCAGCGAGCTCGACCAGGCGCCGGCTCAATATGAAGCCTCCGTCGACACGACAGACAAACCCTGACTGTTCCAGTGCGTCGAGAACGTACGACAGGGAGGCTTTTGCTGCTCGAAGACGGCGGGAAAGCTCGGCTAAGGACACTGGTGCAGGGGCGTCACGCTCAAGCTCTGTGAGGATGCCGGCAGCCCGGAGCACTGCAGGGGCTGGCTGTGGGTTGCGGGCCGTAACATCAGCGGACCTATGGGCGGTTAGCAGCGGACCGCCTACCAGGTTACCGTTGCCTCTAGGCTCCATAGCCATATTCTACTCCATTTGTCATATTGGTGTGATGCTGTCCGACCAGGCATCGCTGGTCTTTTGGCACCGCCGGCGGCCCCGGGCCCCTCAGTGCGGTCCTCGGTCCAGGGCGCGGGCCGGCATTGGTAGCTAAGTGCTGACGCAAGAATGACTTCCATGTTTTGTAGTTTGCGAGTACTCCAGAACATGTCATTTTGCGCGACTCGGTGAGCTCGGCCTTGGTGATAACCGGTGAGTGGTTGTTGGGGATGAGCACGGGGAAATGCCTCCGAAGAAGGCCCAGGCGACCTCTAGGCCCTCGATCACGGCTTCTGTGGTGCGGTAGAAGGTGAGGCAGACCAACATGTGCGGGACCACAACGGCGACCGGCACCAGAGCATGGGCTGCCCTCCGGCGTTCCTGCACCGGATCGAAGACCAAGCCCATTGTCAGCCGAGATCAGCCT
>JBEKNX010000301.1:0-6003 GCA_049522375.1 Acidimicrobiales bacterium
TTCGTCGAGTCGGGGACCTTCACCCCTCCGACACTACGGCCCGCGCGGGCCGACTACTGGCATCTCCCCGGTCGTCTCACCAGGCCCGGACCATCAACGAACTTCCGCGGACGACCACTAAGGACCGGCAGCAGGAACCCCGGGACGTCCTTGGTGACGTCCTGGCTGCCTGCCGACGGCACGTCGAGAGCCGCTGCGGCGCGATGAGCCCCGGTATGGCGGGCGCACTTATGAAGGAGTACAAAGCGTTCTCGTACCTCTCCGACTACCAGGGAGGACTGGCCCCCATCACCGAGGCAGTAACTATCTACCGCCAGCTCCCGGGTGCAAGCAAGGGTTTGGCCGAAGCGTTGACGTCGCGCTTCTACTGCCTCATTTTCCTTGAACGGTACGAGGAGGCCCTGGGAGCCATCAGCGAGGCCATTGACAACCTCCGCCCCGACGGCGACCGGCTTGTCTACGCCCTGGAGGCCCAAGGTGGCTGCGCCCAAAGACTGGGCCGGTACGAAGAGGCCTTGGCCGCTTTCACCGAGGCGGTACTGCTCCGACGGGAGCGACGAGAAAAGTGGCGACCGATCGACCCCTCATCGAAGGACCAGGCCTTCGAATACAACATGAAGGGACAGTCGCTCGCCACGCTCTCCTCAACCAAAGCCGGTGCCTCATCAAGCTCGGGCGGTCAGAAGAGGCACTCCAGGTCGTAGAGGAGGTGGCGGCGATAAGCCGGGTGGCGGCCGACGCGCGCCTGTTCGGGGCCAGCGGGACACTGGCCACTGCGGTGGTCGCTAAGGCCGACATCCTTGGTGACCAGGGCCTTGTCGAAGAGGCGCTGGCGCTCCTAGAAGAAGCGACGGGCCCGAGCGCGCCGCCCGTATGGGGACCGCAGGTGCCCAGCTTCAGCTTTGCCCCCCTCTTCGCTGCCCAGTCCAAGTGGCTCAACGCCCTGGGCCGACGAAGCGAGGCTATTGATGCCGCCCACAAAGTGACCGAGCTTCGGCGGGCCGAGTTCGACGGGCTCAAGGCGCCGGGCAGACCCGGGGGCAGTCGGGCCATCGGAGTGTACTGGGGCCTCGGCACGTCTCTACTGGCCGAGTCCCGCCTGCTCGGAGGGGACGGCCGCTGGCCGCAGGCGCTCGCCGCGGCCGACGAAGCCGCAGTCCTCCTCGCAGAGGAAGAGGACATCTTGGCCCCCATGAGGCCGACCCCGAGGTCGAGAGCAGTGAGCGCGGACTTGGCGGCAGCGAGGGAACAGCGCAACAATGCTCTAGTTGCACTTGGCGGATCTGACGCCCAGGACCCTCCAGTGGAAGAACCGTAACCCGAGGCCGAGCAGAGCTACGCCACGGGAGCTGGCCCACGGCTCGAACGGGCCGTTCCGCCAAGATCACGCCAACGTGACACATCCGGGCACCACCCGGTTTAAGTATTATGCGTCACACTGACGCGATCTTTCCGGCTCATCAGGACAGGGATGGCCCCTTTGCGTCAGTGCCCCCCCGGGGGGGGATCGGCGGCAGCGAGCGAGGACTACCGCCGCAGGACCGTGACTGACAGGGACGAGCACTGGGCCCGTTTTCAAGCGGAAGCGGTGGCCAGCCAGCTCGATGTCCCAGAGCCGCCCCAGGGCCTGCAAGGCGCCCTGGAGCTGCTCAGCCACCTCCCAGCTGCGCCTCGTAGGCGGTTGTTCCCCTGGGCCGGGGGTCAGCGACGACCTGGAGCAGGAGGGCGGTGGTCGCCTCGGTGATCGTTTCGACCGCGGCGAGGCGTCGGCGGACCACGGTGCCCCGAGGCACGATGTCGCCCTGGGCGCCGCAGTTATCGCAGCCGGCGTGAGAGGCGGCCGGCTCGGGGCCGCCGCACTCGGTGCACTCGTACGCCGCTTGGTGACCGATCAGGGAGTCGATGTCGATGGTGCTGCTGGTAGCCATAAGGACCGCCTCCCTTTTAGTGATCGTAGCCCCAGAGGACGGCACGACTGTGTCACCACCTCGTCACGAACTTGACACACCCGTCTTAGATGGAGACCGGCGACGCCGGCGGCGGAAGCCCTGTTCGCGCGGCCCTTCTCTGGCCTGGTCTCCAGCGAAGCTCCTCCTCCGAAGTGCTCCCGGAGAGGCGGAGCTGGTGCCCGACGCCGGCGGTCCGGACCTTGTCACAAAATCCTCGCCTCCAGCCTTCAATTCGAGAAGGCGGGGCTGTCTTCTTCTAGTTGAGGCCCACGAACAAGGAGAACCGAGATGCCTAACTACGAGACCTGCGAGGCGGCGGCGGCCGAACTGATGGCTGGCTGGCGCCACTGGGAGGGTAACGACCTTGAAGGGTGCAACCTCTCGATTCGACGAGTCGGACATGGATAAACCCAATTATCGAAGAGTTGCCAGCTTCTCTGGGACTGGCGAGAAGCGAGCAAGTCACAAAGGCGTCACGCGCCGGAGCGATCCCAAGGCCCCCCCGCATTAGCGGAGATAAGTGAACTACGCGGCTACGCAGTACTCGTGGATCAGGCCGCCGAACCGGTCGGCTCGCTTGACTCGGTCCACGCCAGTAAACGGCCGGACGGTCGAGTACGCAACTGGGACCTCAAGGTCGATCCCGCGGTGCGGACGTTTCTCTTGGGGCGCTGGGGTGTGCGGGGTATGAAGGTCCGGTGTTCCCCCTGGTAGGAGGCGTGACCGGGGTGTGGGACGTGCGCAACAGGCGTAGTGCACGTTGGCTGAACGAGCTCAGGCCGTCGTGCGCGACGCGTTGAGGCGGGTCATGAGCTCCCGATTAGCCAGCCTGGCGGCGGCGAGCTCTTCGGTCCGCTCGTCGAACTGGATCTTCGCATCGACAAGTTCGGCTTCCAGCAAAGCGATGCGCTGGTGGAGCTGGTCAATGTCGTCGGGAGCCCCGAGCCCGGAGTCTCGCCAGACCTGTTCCCCCAGCAGCCCCGAGAGCCGGTCCTCAAGTTGTCGCACGCGCGCCGCGAAGCGCGCCGCACGGTGCTGGGCTGCGTCCAGGTCCGATCGCAGCGAGGCGCGAGTGACCGTGGTCGAAGCGGCCCCAACCGGGAGCGCAAGCTGGAGCGAGCGCAATTGTTCGAGGAGGTCGGGGTGGCGATAGAAAAAGCTCCGGTCCACCCCCGCCGTGCGGACGATGGTGCTGAGGGTCATGTCACTGCCGTCGCTGGTGGCTTGGGCCAGCACGGCAAGGACGCGCTGGCGCCGACGGGCTGTGTCGGCCCGCCGCCCCTCCGCCAAGATGGCAGCGCGCCGGTCGGCGCCGGTGGTCATCGGTGCCGCTCCGGGCGCAAGTTAACTGGGACGCGGCGGGCTTGGGGCATGCCGAGGGCAACGGCACGGTGGTGGCGGACCGCTACGACTGCTTGTTCGAGGCTCGCACGCTCGTCCCCATCGAGGTCGTCGAGGCCAGCTTTGACACGTGAGATCAGCTGGCGGATACGGGTTATCTCCTCTTCTGAGGGCATAGCCTCCGAGCGCGCCCATTCGTCGAGGGCTGTAGCGGCGAGGAGGCGTTCGCGGTTGCGCAACAGGTCGTCCAGATAAGCATGTAGATCGGGCAGGTAAGAGACGTCGGTGCGGAAATGGTCACAGCCAGCGCAGCGGAACCGGAACGGGCATGCACCACCGCCGGCTTTTACATTCGACGGCTCAGTGCAGACGCCAAAAGGGACGGCCACCTCACCGAGGGCTCTCCGGGCGTGCTCAGAATCGAGCAGTGCCTGCGCCTCTCGCCAGATATGGTTCCCATGGCGGTCGAACACGAGCGCGTCTACCCGCTCGACGGCCTGGCGCCGACGGGGTTCACTGATGCGGTAATAACCCTTGGTGGTGTCGAGCTTCCGGTGGTCCATGAGGTCGCGTAGTACGTCGATAGGGACCCCGGCATCAGTTACTGGTGTTGGGCGTAGCTGTGCCTGTAGGCGTAAAGGACGATGCGGCGCTTGTCGATCTCGACGCCATCGGCAGTGCGCAACGGCGGGAGCCGTGCGACCCATTCCCTGTGGTGGAAAGCCAGGCTGAAAGCCGTTATGGAGCGACGCCCGTCCGGGTTGCGCCGGTCGGTCGGGAGGAGCTTTAGCTCACCGACCGGCGTGGAAGGGAAAAGAGCACGGACGCGGTGTTGCTGAGCGGTCAACAACTGGGCTGTGGCCTCGGCTATGGGCAGGCGCCGTCCGAGGCGGTTGGCCTTGGTGTTATCGAAAATGAGCACGGGTAGGCCGTCGTCGTCGCGGGCCCAGCACTCAAATGCGAGGTCGCAGATCTCGCCGGGGCGCCGCCCGGTGTCGATGGCAAGCTCAATGCCACAGCGCATTTCAGGCGAAGAGATCGCGCCAAGGTGACCACACAGCTGGGACATGACCTCTGGCGGCAAGTCTCGTCCCGCACTGGCGGCCTCAGGCTCTTCTGGCACGTCGCCTCGGTGGACGGCGAAGTCCTCACCGAGGCCGGCGGCGACCTGGCCCGGACGAGTAAGGCCCATGGCTCGAGCCCTTGTGAGCACAGCACGCACCTCGCGCACGGCCCTGGTGCGGGCGTCGTTGCTGATCCGCCCGGCGGAGGCGAGATAAGCCAAGCGGTTCAAGAAGACTTCCATGTCGGCCCGCCCCAGCGCACCAGGACGTTCGCCACGGTCGGGCCGTAGCCGCAACGAGCCCGACAGGAGCACCACGCAGTTGACGTGGTGGCGCACGGCGAGGCCAACGCTTGTGCGCCGGCCGGGCCGGAGCCTGCGTCTTGGGAGGTCGTCAGCGGCCCAGCGCTTAGCCGACTCTCTAAGCCAGTACTGGGTTATCCGTGCGAAGGAGACCGACCCTGAGTGCCCAAAGACACCAAGGTCCCATTCGTCCGAGCTCACCTCGGTCTCCGGGGTGGCTAGGGCGCGCCGGGCATAGGACTGGAGCGAGCGCACGAGGCCCGAAAAGCCCAGGCTGCGGTGGTCGTCCAGCACGTAGCCAGTGACCGAGGTGACCTGTTGGCGGCGGAGGTCGTCGCAGACAGCTCGCAAGTCGGCCTCCTTGGTCTGCACCCTCTGGCTGCGGCAGCGCTGCTGGAGGCCGTAGAGGACCTCGGCGACCACCGTCGGGTGAAGGCCGCGCAGGCTCACCTGGCCGCCGAGGCCGACCGCCGGCTCGGCCCGCCGCCATACGCCCTCGTCAAGGCTGGGGTCGGCCCGACGGGCCAACCGCAGGCGGATCTGATGGGCGGCGCAGTAGCAGCCGTCGGGGTGCCGGCGCTGGCGGACGCACGCCGCCACCAGGCACGGCCCGGTCGGGGCCAGCGGGCCGACGGCCGGGTGGGCGAAGAACGCATCGGCCGCCAACCCGAGCACTTTGCGCTGGTCCAGATGGGTGCCGCACAGCCCGGCTGGCGCCGAGGCCTGCTCGCGGCCGCAACCGGCCACCAGGCACGCCCCCGTTTCCCGTCTCTGTTTCACCGGCGCGGAGAGCAGCTCGACCTCGTTATCGCGAAGGCCAGCCTCATCGAGGCGGCGCTGGCAAGAAAAACAGATATGCCGCTTGTTGGTGGCAGTAGTCGTGCACCCGTTTACCCGGCACACCGATCGGACAACGAGCCGGTGGCCAGCCGGTGGGACCAGCACGAGCCGCCCGGGGGCCCAGCCCATTTCGGTGAGGAAGCCCGGCTCGATGAGCGCCATGACCTCGGCCGCCCGGGCTTGGGAGCGGCCGTCATGGGCCCGGTCACCGAGCGCTGCGGTCGAGGTGCTCATCGGCCGGCCCCGGCTTCGGAGCGGGGCGTGGGCACGGCCTCGACGGCTCGGCGGAGCCTGGCTGGGTCTGGGTGCAGGTAAACCTGCGAGGAAGCCATGGAACAGTGCCCGAGCAGCTCAGCGATCTCGTCCAGGCAGCCACCGGCATCGGAACTGGTAATCAGCGATGTTCGAAGTGTGCCGAATAGCTGTGCCCGCATGACTGTTCGAGGGGCTATTCGACATGGTCCGCGATCGTTTACAAGTTCGGTGCGGTCGTGGGTGGGGTCGAGG
>JBEKNX010000302.1:0-5995 GCA_049522375.1 Acidimicrobiales bacterium
GTCGTCCGGGCCGATGCGCTGGCGTCCCCAGGACTGTGCGACCAGGTTGATCGCCTCGGTGGTCCCGCGAGTGAAGACAATGTTCCCGGCCGACGGCGCGCCCAGGAACCTGGCCACCGTGGCCCTGGCCCCCTCGTACGCGTCGGTTGCCCGCGCCGCAAGGGTGTGGGCCGCCCGGTGGATGTTGGAGTTCTCGTGGGAGTAGAAGTACGCCAACCGGTCGATGACCGCCTGGGGCTTCTGCGTCGTAGCCGCATTGTCCAGCCACACGAGCTGTCGCCCGTGGGCCCGCTCGCGCAGTACCGGGAAGTCCCGCCGCACCGCTTCGACATGGAAAGGGGGATGGGCGTCCAAGGGGACGGCGGCGGGCCGCCCCGGCACCGAAAGCCCGTCGTCGATGAAGTAGAACGACGGCGCGCCGGTCGGGCTGACGTCCGGCCGCTCGAAGGCTTGCTCCAGCTGGTCAGGTCCGACGACGGCCCGCATGGCGGCGGCGGTGGCCGGCGACAGGCCGGGGACGGCGAAGGCCGACGGCGGGGTGGCCAGGGCCGCCAGCCGGCCCGCCACCGACGCCGCCCGGTGATAGTCCGACAGCTCGGCCGGCGGTTGGTACCCGCGCGGTTCATCTAGCGGTTGCGGTTGTGCGAACGCCGGCGCGGGCACACCCGGCGCGGGCTGGGGGCGTGGCTCGTGGCCGGGCATGGCACCGAAGAACTCGTTCGCCAGGCGGGTCAGCGTCGCTTCGTCCGGCATCCCCAGAGCACCGGCGCTCACGCCCTCACCGGCGCTCACGCCCTCACTGGGGCTCACGCCCTCACCGGTAGGAGTAGCCATATTCATGGAACTTGCCTATTTCCACATCGTCCAGAACTGCGAGCGCATCGGGAGTGAGCACGGCGAGCGAGCTGTACAGCGAGACCAGATATGACGCGATCGCGTTGCGGCTGATGCCCATGAAGCGCACCGAGAGGCCCGCCGACTGCTCACCGGTCAGGCCCGGTTGGTACAAGCCGATCACGCCCTGGCGCGCCTCGCCCACGCGCATCAGGAGCACCTTGGTCTTGGCGCCGTCAAGCGGCACTTTGTTAGATGGGACGATAGGCAGGCCACGCCACGTGAGGAACTGCGAGCCGCACAAGCTCACGGTCGCGGGCGGGACGCCGCGCCGCGTGCACTCCCGGCCGAAGGCGGCGATGGCGAGCGGGTGGGCTAGGAAGAACGCCGGATCTTTCCAGACCTTGGTGATCAGCTCGTCGAAGTCGTCCGGGGTCGGTGGGCCGGTGAGAGTGGGAATGCGCTGACCGGCTTCGACATTGGCTAGCAACCCGTAGTCGGCGTTGTTGATGAGCTCGCTCTCCTGGCGCTCCTTTACCGTCTCGACCGTCAGCCTGATCTGCTCGGCGATCTGGTCGAACGGGCTGCTATAGAGGTCGGAGATCCGGGTGTGAATATCGACGATGGTGGTTATCGTGCTGAGGAAGTACTCGCGCGGCTCCTCGTAGTACCCGACGTAGGTTGTCGCCACCTCGGACTCGTCTCGAGGCGGGGTGGAGACCGCTACTGACTCCGGGTCCTTGACCCGGTTGAGCCGGTAGATACCGGCCTCGACCGGTACCCACTGCAACATCTGGACCAGCCATCGTCGGGTGATCGTGTCGAGTTGTGCTCGGCTCTTCGTCGCGTTCGCCAATTGGCGCGCCGCGGCGTCGGTCAGGGCCAACTGTGCCGGCTCGTCCTCTGGTGCTACTGGTCTGGGCATGGCTCCACCTTTCTCATTAGGGACTGCCCCTCTCATTAGGGACTGCCCCGTACCCCGTGCACCGCAGATGCGGGTCCGATGAAAGCGGCAAACAGCGCCGCGTCCTGCATTTCAAACGTTGTTGCGGCGGTCAGCGCCGGCGCTCTTTCAAATAAACAGCTGGATGTCGGCCTTGGCCGCCATGTCGATGAAGCTGGCCGCGCCCAGGGTGGGCTGCACGCCGTCGATGAAGTCGGACGTGGACAACCCGTACAGGTCCATCGTCATCTGGCACGGGTGCAGGCGCACCCCCACGTCGATAGCCATCTCCAACAGCTCGGTCACGCTGGCGACCTTGTACTGCTTGGCCAGCATCTTGATCATGGAAGTGCCCATCCCGGCGAAGTGGATCTTGGAGAGCTTGAGGTGCTCGCTCCCACCGCGGTCGACCAGAGACTCGGCCTTCTGCATCCAGTTCTTGCCGGTGACGCGCTGGTCGTTCTTCTGCAGCACCCGCAACCCCCAGAACGTGAAGAAGACGTCGACCTCCAGGCCCGAGGCGGCACCGGTGGTGGCGAGGATCATGACCGGCCACACCCGGTCCAGGTCGTTGCTCCAGCAGATGATGGCCATTCGCTTCGGCTCTTCCTCGCCGGCTCTGGCTCCGGTGTCGCTGTCAACCATGGCAGTCCTCTCCTAACGCGGTGGCGACGGCCCACGCAGCTCGCTCGCCACCCGGCGGTGCTGCGGTTCAAGGCGGATGACTGAGATCAGGGGCTCCTATTAGTCCCCTTATTGCCATAGGTTAGCTTCTTGCTAGGTAACTGGCTAATCCATGCGTCCGCTCGCATCACCCGCACCTGATCCCCTGGGCATCGAGGAACTGCCGGTACGCCTCGATGCCTTCCGGCCCGGTGGCGAGGTCGACGACATCGGTGCCCCAGTCGGACGGGCGCAGCCTGGCCACCCAGCCCGCGCCATAGGGGTCGGAGTTGATCAGGCTCGGCGTGGTGGCGAGAGCCTCGTTGACGGCCACGATCTCGCCGCTCACCGGGGCGGGAACGGGGCCGACCCACTTGCCGCTCTCCACGGTGGCGATGTTGCGGCCCTTCTGGACCGCCTTGCCGGGCGCCTTCGGCGTCACCGCGATGATCTTCTTCGCCATGCTCTGAGCGACGTCGGTCATCCCGACCGTCACCAGGTCGCCGTCCCGCCGGGCCCAGACATGCTTGCCCACGACGTAGTACAGGTCCTCGGGAAGGTTGCAGTTGTTGACAGTGGTCACGGTCTCATCTCCGGTCCGGCGCCGACATTGTTGTGCTCCAGCATCGCCTCCTGCACGAGCAGGGTGATGTCCCGGACGGCAAGCCGGTCCTCCACCCGGGCCGTCTTGACCGCATCGGAGAACATCGTCACGTCCTTCGGGCAGGCCACGACGAACTGGGCCACGTCCAGCCGGAGCGCCTCGTTGACCCGGTTCTGGCTCGGGCGCTCCGCCAAGAGGCTGTCGTCCATCCAGATCCGGCCGCCACCGGCCCCGCAGCAAAAGCCGTCTACGCCGTGGCGCGGCATCTCGACCAGTTCGCAACCCAGCGCCTCCAGGATGCGCCGGGGGGCATCGAGCACGTCGTTGTACCGGGCCAGGTAGCACGGGTCGTGGTAAGTGACCCGGTAGCCCAGCGGCCTGACGCCGATGGCGCCGCTGTCCAGCAACTGCGCCAGCAGTTCGGTGTAGTGAAGGACCTGGTAGCTCGCCCCCAACGCCGGGTACTCGTGGCGCAGGGCGTTGAGCGTATGCGGGTCGGTGGTGAAGATCTCCTCGAACCGGGCCTGGCGCAGGGCCTCGATGTTCCGCTCGGCCAGCATCTCGAACAGGCCCTCCTCCCCGACCCGGCGCACGTCGTTGCCGGCGTTGCGCTCCGCCTCGTACAGCAGGCCGAAATCGACGCCGGCGGCGTGCAGGATCCCGGCCAGGGCCCGGGAGTTGTCCTGTAGCCGCTCGTCGAAGCTGGCGTAGTCGCCGACGAACCATAGGTACTTCACGGGTTGCTTTCGGGCATCGGGGACCGGGAAGCCCAGGTCGCGAGCCCAGCGGGCCCTGGTCCGGGCCGAGCGCCCGAACGAGTTGCCCTGGGCGGCCAGGTTCTGAAGGGCCTGCTGCAGCGTCGGGCCCATGGCTCCCTCGTCGACCAGGCTGCGGCGCAACTGGACGATGGTCGGCACGTGCTCGATGCCCACCGGGCAGACGTCCACGCAATGCATGCAGGTCGTGCACGACCACAGGACGTCGGCGTCGATCACGTCGCCCGCGATCCTGGCTCCCGCCCCCGTCGCCAGCGGGCCGGAGCGCTCCGGCCTGCGCTCGCGGTCGAGAAGGGCCCGCTCACCGGTGGACTGGTCCACCCACTGGCGCAGGTCGAGGACCACGTCGCGGGGCGACAGGGGCGCCCCGCCCGTCCGGGCCGGGCAGACCTCGTGGCAGCGCCCGCACTTCGTGCAGGCGTCGAGGTCGAGCAGCTCCTTCCAGGTGAAGTCCGGGATCTCCCGGTACCCGGGGTGGCCCGCCCCGGGTACCGGCCCGGGCAGGCAGAGAGTGGACGAACGGTCGGTGGCGAGCAAGTTCACGGCGTCGACCAGCATGTGCATGGCCTTGGAGTACGGGATGTAGGCGACGAAAGCCAGCGCCAGGCAGGCGTGCACCCACCACAGGGCACCATGGACCGTGACCGCCTCGGCTGGTCTCAGGCCCAGGCCGGAGAGAGCCTCGGCGACGGTCCGGCCGAACGGGCTGAACACGCTGAACCACGGCATGCCCTGGCCCAGGATGCGCAGGCCCGTCAGCAGGTACGCGGTGACCAGGATGGCCAGGAGGAGGCCGAGGAAGAGCCAGTCGCCCTGCACCAGGCGCTGGCGCGAGTAGCCGCCGGCGGGCGCGCCCGCCCGGTCGTAGCGCAGCCGCCACGGCCGCTGCACGCCCCGGCGCACCGCCATGCAGACCAGGGCGACCAGGAACGCGAACCCCATCGTGTCCACCACGAAGGTGAAGACGATGAAGAACGTGCCGTGGAAGAAACTGTCCTCGTGCCCGGTGATCAGTCTCGAGACCTCCCGCACGATGTCGGTGTCGAAGGTGAGGATGACCGTCGCCAGGAAGGCGACGAGGAAGCCCCACAGGATGAAGAAGTGGGCCAGTCCGGTGGCGCGGTTGCCCCGGGACACCGATGTGCCCCTGACGATGGCGTGCACCCGGCTGCTCAGGGCGGCCCGGACCGCCGGCCCTCGCCCCGCCGCCCGTCCCATCCGGTACTTGTGGGCCCGGTGCCACGCCCCCCAGCCGAAGATCACCGTCGACACCGCCGCCACGGCGTAGAAGACCGCCTTGCTGACCGGGCCCATACCCTCGAAGATGGGCCTGGTCACCGCGGTCGCGACCAGGGCGGGGAGGCCTGCCAAAACTCAGCCCCGGACCTTGTCCACGAGCTCGGGGACCAGGTCGAACAGGTCGTGGGTCGTGCCGAAGTGGGCGACGCCGAAAATCGGGGCTCCCGGGTCGGTGTTGCAGGCGATGATCAGCTCCGAGCGCCGCATGCCCTCAAGGTGCTCGGGAGCCCCCGAGATGCCGAAGGCCAGGTACGCCCTGGGCTTGACCTTGAGGCCCGATTGGCCCACCTGGCGCGACTTCGGCAGCCATCCGGCGTCCACCACGGGCCGGGATGCCGAGAGGGGGGCGCCCAGGGCGTCAGCCAGCTCTTGCACGGTCTCCAGGTTTTCCTGGGACTCGATCCCCCGGCCCACCGAGACGAGCAGGTCGGCGGCGCTGATGTCGACGTCCCCGTCGCCGGCGGCGAGGACCTGGCGCAGCGACATCCGCAGGGCGTCGAGCCCGGAAGGCGCAGCGACGTGGACGACCTGCGGGCGGACGGCGCCGGGGGCAACGGCGGCGGTGCTGAACGCACCCCCCAGCAGGGTGGCAATGGCGCGCTCGCCCGCCAGCTCGACCTCGGCCAGCACTTTCCCGCCGAGGATCTGCGCCGTGGCCACGACGGCGCCCCCGTCGACCCCGAGGGCGCTGACGTAGGCGACCAGGGGCGCGCCCCAGTGGACCGAGAGCGCGGCGCCGAGATCCAGGCCGACGGTCGCGTTCGACAGGAGGAGCAGCCGGGGCGACCGCTGCGCCAGCACCTCGAGCAGTGCCCGCTCGTAGGCCTCCGGCACGTACTCCTCCAGAGCCGGGTGCTCGACGCACACCACGACGTC
>JBEKNX010000303.1:0-5987 GCA_049522375.1 Acidimicrobiales bacterium
AGAACATGTAGCCGAGCTGGGAGATCGTCGAGTACGCCAGAGCCTTTTTGATGTCGTCCTGCCCGCAGGCGATCGTCGCCGCCAGCAGGGCGGTGCCAGCGCCGACGCAGGCCACGACCCACGACGTGGCGTGGGCGTAGTGGAGCAAGGGGGCGGCGCGCGCCATGAGGTAGACGCCGGCCGTGACCATAGTGGCGGCATGGATGAGCGCCGATATCGGTGTCGGGCCCTCCATGGCGTCTGGGAGCCAGATGTACAGCGGGATCTGAGCCGACTTCCCGACGGCGCCGAGGAAGAGCAGCAGGGTTATGGCGGTGGCGGTGGTGCCGTTTATGGCTCCCGGGCCGCCGGCCATCAGCCCGGTGGCGTGGCCGTGGGAAAGCGTGCCGAGCACCGACGAGTAGTTCAAGGAACTGAAGTGGGCGAACATCAAGAACATGGCCAGCAGGAAACCGACATCGCCCACGCGGTTGGTCACGAAGGCCTTCTTGGCCGCCACCGCCGCCGTCTGGCGCTGGAACCAGAAGCCGACGAGCCCGTAGGAGCAGAAGCCCACCCCTTCCCAGCCCAGGAACGAGAACAGGAAGTTGTCGGCCAGGACGAGCACCACCATCGAGAACAGGAACAGGTTGAGGTAGACGAAGAACCTGTCGAAGCCGGGATCCCGGTGCATGTACCCGATGGAGTACATGTGAATGGCGGTCGAGACTCCCGTCACGAACAGGGCCATGGTCATGGACAGCGGGTCGACCAGGATCCCGGCGTTGACGTGGAGGCCGGCGACCGGGAACCAGGTGAATATCGTCAAGTCGGCGACGCGGTCGGCGGCGGGCCGGCCGAGCATGGTCACCCAGACGACGAGCGTGGCGACGAAAGAGCCGCCCGCGGCCGCCGTGCCTACCCACCCGGCAACCGGCTCACCGAGGCGTCGTCCAAAAACCAGGTTGACAATGAACCCCAGCAAGGGCAGGGCGACGATGGCGTAGGCGGCATTGACCATGGCTCGTCAGCCTTTCAACGAGCTGATGTCGTCGGCCGTGGCGCCGGTGCGCCGCCGGTAGATGGCCACGATGATGCCCAGGCCCACGACGACCTCAGCGGCCGCCACCACGAGGACGAAAAAGACGGCATCCTGCCCACCAAGGTCGTTGAGCATGCGGGAAAACGTCACGAAGGTCAAATTGACAGCGTTGAGCATGAGCTCGATGCACATGTACATGACCAGGATGTTGCGCCTCACCAGGAGCCCGGTGGCGCCGATGCCGAACAGGCAGGCGGCCAGGACGAGGTACCAGGGACCGGGTACGGTCATCAGCCCGCCCCTCCCCCTGGGCCCGGCTGCTCGGCACCCGTGCCGGCACTGCGCTGAGCCACTGGTGCTCGCTCGGTCACCGTCGCCCTATGCGGTACCCCGCCCTGGCCCGGGCCAGGGCGGCCCGGCTCCCGTACCGTTCCGGAGGCTTTTCGCTCGGTCCCGGGCGTCGACGGCGGGACGCGCCGCACCAGCACCACGGCAGCGACGACGGCGATCACCAGCAGGGCGGACGTCATTTCGAAGGGTAGGAGGTAGGCCGTGAAAATGCTCTGACCAAGCTTCTGGACGTTTTCGCCCGGACCGTTGAGGGCCCCGGCGTCGGCTTGGGCGCCCGTGGCCCAGTACTGGACCCGTACCAGTACCAGGAGCTCGGCCAGGGCCACCACCCCGGCCACGATGGCGACCGGGGTCAGGCCCTTCAACTTCTCCTGGGTGCGTGGTTCCTTGCGGTCGACACCTAGCAGCATTATCACGAACAGGAAAAGGATGACGATGGCGCCGGCATAGACGATGACCTGCACGGCGGCCAGGAAATCGGCGCCCTGGTCGATGAAGAGCAAAGCAATGCCGAAGATGGTGGTGACCAGGGCCAGGGCACAATGCACGGGGTTGCGCTGGAGCACCACGCCGGCGGCCCCGGCGAGGGCCATCACGGCGCCGACGGCGTAAACGGCCCATGCCGAGGCGCTGGCCAGATGGGTCACCGCCAGGAGGCTCACCGGGGCCCGGCCTGACCGGCTCCGCCGGGCCGCCTGACCGGTCTGACCGTGCTCACGCTCACGCCCCTCAGTTCGGCCGCGCCCATTTCGCGTACCGAGACGTCGAAGTCGGCGGTCACGTCGGCGGCTTGGGGATCGGACTGGCCGGCCTGAGGCGGGCGGACGCCGTAGCCGAGCTCTCCGGACCACAGCGGCACGCCCTCGAGGTCGGCCCGCCCCGAAGGGGATGTGGCCCGCAGCCAGGCAGAAGTGTTGCGGTCGTCGCCTGGTTTCCAGTCTTCCCATGGCAGGGACTTGGGCTTGCCCGAGTCGTCCACCACCAGCTCGGCCTTGGTGTAAATGGCGTCGTCGCGGTTGGTGAAGGAGAACTCGAACAGCTTGGACTCGGTTATCGCCTCGGTCGGGCAGGCTTCGACGCAGAGGTCGCAATGGATGCAGCGCAGGAAGTTGATCTCGTACACGAAGCCGTAGCGCTCCCCGGGCGACACCGGCGCACCGGGCGGGTTGTCTGCTCCCCGGACGTATATGCACCGGGCCGGGCACACCCCGGCGCACAGCTCGCAACCGATGCACTTCTCCATGCCGTCCTCGTAACGGTTGAGCACGTGCCGGCCGTGGGCGCGTTCAGGCTTCGCTCGCTTGTGCTCGGGGTACTCGGTGGTCACCTTCGGCTTCAGCGGCTGCTTGCCAGTGACCAGGAAGCCCTTGAAAAACGAAACGAACCTGTTCTGGTCCCAGGAGCTCATGGCGTACCCGGTTCGGACAGCGCCTCTTCATGTTGCTGTTGGCCGACTTCTATGGCGCGCTCGAGGACGACGAACGCGATGAGGCTGCCCGACAGGGCCAGCAGGCCGTAACGCCAGCCGACCCGGGCGCCGGCCACGATGAGCAGGAGGGCGAGCGAGCCGGGGATGAGCCGCTTCCAGCCGAGGTCCATGAGCTGGTCGTAGCGCAGGCGGGGCAGGGTGGCCCGGATCCAGACATAGACATAGAGCAGTATGAGCACCTTTATGACGAACCACACCGGGCCGATGGAGTGGCCGGCGATGCGGGGGCCGTCGGGGCCGCCGAGGAAAAGGGTGGTGAAGATGGCGGAGTTGGTGACGAGCGCCATGTACTCAGCCAGGTAAAACAGGGCGAACCCTATGGAGGAGTACTCGAGGTTGAAGCCACCCGCCAGTTCCTCCTCCGCCTCGACGAGGTCGAAGGGGGGCCGTGTCATTTCCGCGGTTATGGCAATGAAGAATATGGCGGCGGGAGCCCCGAAAGCCCGCAGGATGTTCCAGTGGTACAGGAAGCCGCCGTGCTGGGCGGCGACGATGACGTTCGTGTGCAGCGAACCGCTCAGCAGTACGACGGTGGCGACACTCAGACCGAGGGCGGCCTCGTACGAGATCATCTGGGCGCTGGCGCGCACCGAACCCATCAGCGGGTACTTGGAACCAGAGGACCACCCCGCTAGCATCACTCCGTAGACGCTGATGCTGGATGCCATCAGCATGACCAGGATCCCCCACGGCGGGTCGGCCAGCTGCAGCCTGGTGGTGTAACTGCCGATCGTGATGGTCCCCCCCACCGGCACGATCGAGAAGGCGACGAACGCGGGCACCAGCGCGATCACCGGCGCTATGCGGTATACGACCCTGTCCGCCTGGGCGGGGACCAGTGCCTCTTTGAAGAACAGCTTTATGCCGTCGGCCAGCGACTGCAGCCAGCCTTTGGGCCCGGCCCGGTTGGGCCCCCACCGGTTGCCGAGGCGGGCCACGACCTTGCGTTCGAACATGACCATGAACAGGACCGAGACCATGAGCAGGGCGAAGACGATTATGAGCTTGACCAGGACGATCGCCCAGACGACCAGGTCGATCCCTTTGGCGAAGACGGGGTCCCCGACATAGGCGGCGGCGGCGATCACGGCGCGCTCACCGGTCCCACCGTGAGCTCGGTGTAGGCAGCCGAGGCGTCGATGAGCAAGCCGGCGCCACCCTCGGGCAGGTTGAACGGCAGGACGGCGGACCCGGGGGCGACCCGGGCGTCGGGCACTGCCGCCACGACGACGCTGCCACGAGGCGTGCTCACCCTGACCTCGCCCACCTGCCCATCGCCCAGGCGGGACAGGTCGGCGGGGTTGACCCGGAGGGCGAGGGACGGGTGCAGGCCGGCCAGGGAGGGCGACCGCTGTATGAGCACACCTGCGTCCCACATCGGGCGGCTGGCCACCAGGCGCAGGGCCTGTCCGTTGGCGGCCTGGGCCCGGCCCCGGCGACCGCCGGAGGCCACCACCGGCCGGGGAGCGGGGGCGGGGACGACCGGGCCGGCCGGGCCGGCCGGGCCCAGGCCCAGCCGGGCCGGCCACGCCGGGCCACCGCCGGCGGGCGCTTCACCCGGCGCACCCCGGCCGGCGGCCGCCGCACCCCCCTGGGCCTGGATGTCCTCCGGCCTTGCGGCGGCCACGTTGGTGCGCCCGACCCCCGGGTCGACGACTGAGAGCGGCACCGGTGGCGCAGGGTGCAGTTCGGCCGATGCGATGCCGGGGTCGGCCATGGGGTCGAGCGGCGGCGGCACGTCGGTGAGCTCGGGCGAGGGGGCGTCGCGGCCGAGGGGGACGACGACGCCGTTGCGACCCTGGCGAGAGACCAGGAGGGCGTGGGAGACGCCCCAGTGCAGCGGCGACACCGTCTCGATCTCGGCCCAGAGCTCCTCCAGGGAGCCGGCGCCGAGACTGGAGCCGAGACGGGACGCCAGCTCGACTGCGATCATCCAGTCCGGCCGGGCCCCTCCCGGAGCCGTCACTTTTTGCCCGAGCCAAGTGACGCGGCCTTCCAGGTTGGTGAAGCTGCCACGTCGTTCTGTGTACATGGCCGCCGGGAGCACGACGTCCGCCCGGTCGACGCTCGCAGTGCGGAAGGCGTCGATGGCGATGACAAAGCCGGCGCCCTCCAGGGCCTGGGCCGCCAGCTGACTGTCGGGGCAGTCCGCCAAGGGATCGGACCCGAGGAGGAAGAGGACGTCGAGCTGCCCGGCCGCAGCCCGGGCGAGCATGCCCAGGGCGTCAAGCCCGGCCGTCTTGGGCAGGGGCGCCCCCCAGTGGTGCTCGTACCACTGGCGGCCGTCCTCCAGGCCGACGCGTCCCGGCAACAGGCCTGGGGAGAGCCCGAGGTCAAGGGCCCCGTGCACGTTGGAACGGCGCAGTGCGGGCAGGAACGAGACGCCAGGGAGCCGGGCCAGTAACCGCGCCGCTCCGGCCGCCCCCGTCGACGGCTCGGCCAGCGACGCCCGCCCGAGCACGACGGCGAGCCGAGGAGCCCCGGGCACGTCCGTACCGGTCCGGTCGGGCGCGGCGTTCCTGGTGACCGAAGCAATAGCGGCCCGGGCACGCTCGACCTGCTCGGCAGGGATGCCGGCGATGTCGTCTTTGGCGGGCGTCTCGCCGCACAGCGCCTCTACCAGGCTCGACAGCTCACCCGGCCGGTAGTGCAAGCATTCTGTGGCCCGGGAAGACAGGCCGGTCGGGCCCGGGCTTATTTCGATGATCGGGACGCCCTTCTCGACGGCGGCGTGACGCAACCGCAAGTACAGGACGGGTAGCTCCTCTTTGATGTCGGGGGCGAGGGTCACGATCAGAGACGCATCACAAACCTGGTCGATGGTCGCCCGGGGCAGACTGGCGACGAGGTCGCCTGGTAGCCCGTCGCCCACTTGGGCGTCGACGTTGTCGGTGTGCAAGACAGTCCGGGCGAACTTGGCCCAGGCGTAGGCGTCCTCGTTGGCTAGGCGCGACCCGCCCAGGACACCGACCCTCTCGCCGGGCACACCGGAAACCCGCGTGACGATCTCGGCAAATGCCTCGGCCCAGGCCGCCTCCACCAGCTCGGGGCCTGACCGGCGCACCAGGGGGCGAGCGAGACGTTCCGGGCTGTTGAGGGCCTCGAAGCCGAACCGGCCCTTGTCGC
>JBEKNX010000304.1:0-5966 GCA_049522375.1 Acidimicrobiales bacterium
TGCTGTACGTGCTCCAGGCGCTCCAAGCTGAGGGTGAGGTGCGACCCGCGTTTGTCCCGGGCCAGGGCGTGGATCTCGTCCACGATGACCGTCCGGACCGCGGTCAGGGTGGCTCGGCTCCGTTCGGCGGTCAAGTAGAGGTAGAGGCTTTCGGGCGTGGTGACAAGGATGGTCGGCGGGTCCTTGACCATGGCCGACCGGGCGCTCGAGGGGGTGTCGCCGGTGCGGACGGCCACGGTCACAGGGGCCCAGTCGAGATCGAGCCGCTTGGCGGTCTCGGCTATCTCGGCCAGGGGGCGCTCCAGGTTTTGGTGGACGTCGACGGCCAGGGCTTTGAGCGGGGAAACGTAGACGACCCGCGTGCGACCGGCCAGCACGGTCCCCGACTGGTGCGCCCGGTAGGCGTCGTCGATGGCCATAAGGAAGCCGGCCAGGGTCTTGCCCGACCCGGTGGGCGCGGCGATGAGGACGTCGCGTCCGCCCCGGACCAACGGCCAGCCCTCCGCCTGGGCCTCGGTCGGGCCTTCAGGGAACCGGTCGTGGAACCAGGCGGCGACGGCTGGGTGCAGGCTCAGGTCCGCCGGCAATGTGGGCACGTCCCCCATTCAACACGCGGGGAGCGACCATAACGCGAGAGTAAGCTCGGACGAAGTGAGCCGGCTGGGTGGTCGCGGTCAGGCGTGGCCCGGGAAACCGGTACGTGACCTGGTCGAGGAAGGTCGGGACTCCGTAGGGCAGGGTGCTGGCTAACGGCCAGTCGGGGCGACCCGCAGGAAAGTGCCACAGAAATCAAACCACCGATGGGCAACGGCCCCCGTTGTCACAGGTAAGGGTGAAACGGTGCGGTAAGAGCGCACCAGCGTCGGGGTGACCCGGCGGCTTGGTAAACCCCACCCGGAGCAAGGTCAAACGTGGGACGGCCGGCCCGGCCGATGTCCCCAGGTAGACCGCTTAGATGGATGACCACCCATCCGTGCCGGAGACGGCCCGGTGGACAGAATCCCGCCTACAGGCCGGCTCACTCTCCGTGGCTGCTACTTCATGGTCTATGACGTTCTGAGCTGGGCTTTTGAGGTACCGACGGTGACCGAGAGTGACCGAAACAGACCGTTGGAGCCCATTGAGCTGAGGACTGATTGAGGACCTGAGGACTGATTGAGGACTTTCTGGGCCTCATTTGTCCGCGATTTGGAGAGGCCATGGCAAGCATCGATAAACGGGAGGACGGGGCCTACCGCGCTCGTTGGCGGGAGTACCCGGGTGGGCCCCAGAAGACTCGGCAGTTCGCCCGCAAGGGGGACGCCCAGACGTTCCTCGACGGTGTCCGGGGGGACCTGGCCCGGGGCGTCTACATCGACCCGGCGGGGGCCCGGGTACTTTTCCGGGACTACGCCGAGTCGTGGCGGGCGGCCCAAGTACACCGTCCCAGCACGGCGACCCAGGCCGAGACCTACCTCCGCCTCCACGCCTACCCCGCGCTCGGCCGCCGGCCCATCGGCACCATCCTGCGGAGCGAGGTCCAGGCCTGGGTGAAGTCATTGAGCGGGGCGCTGGCACCCGGGTCGGTGGAGGTCGTCTACCGGTGGGTGTCGACCATCTTCAAAGCTGCGGTGGGGGACCGGTTGATCGCCGCGTCACCGTGTGTGCGGGTGGCGCTGCCCAAGCGGGCCTCCTCCAAGGTGGTGCCCCTTCGTGTCGTCGACGTAGAGGGGCTGGCGGCCGCCGTCCCCGAACGGTACCGGGCTCTGATCGTCTTCGCCGCCGGTATGGGGCTGCGCCAGGCGGAGTGCTTCGGCCTCACCATGGACCGGGTCGACTTCTGACGCCGTGCTGCCCGGGTCGACCGTCAGCTTGTCGCCGTCCGTGGGGGTGTCCCCGAGTTCGGGCCGCCCAAGAGCATGGCCGGGTTCCGCACCGTGCCGATGCCCGAGGTCATATGCACGGTCCTGGCCGCTCACCTGGCCCGCTACGGTCCCGGTCCCGGCGGGGTGGTCTTCACCAATACGATGGGCAACCCGCTGTGGCGCAGCACGGTCAATGAGATGTGGCACCTAGCGGGCACGCAGTCGGGCTTGCCGAGCTGGGCGACCTTCCACGATTTGCGCCATTTTTACGCTTCCCTCCTGATCGCCAAAGGTTGCTCCGTCAAGGCCGTCCAGAGCCGCCTCGGTCACCAATCAGCGATGGAAACGCTGGACACCTATGGGCACCTGTGGCCAGATAGCGACGACGAGACCCGGGTGGCCGTCGACCACGTCCTCGGGGCTCTGGCCGTAGGTTAGATGCCGACGTTATGGCGGGATCTTCGGTGTCTTGATGGCCGGCAGTCGGGCTAACGATAACCGTCGTTCCGCGACACCTCGCCCTCTGGGGCCAGGCCATGAACAATCGCACATGAACGGCTGTTCTGCGCTTGGCGCCGATCGAGCGCAATGCCCGACTGGTGCGATACTCGACCTTTACGGGGTCTCTTCGAGAGTGAACGTCGACAAGAGGGGCGCCACTACCGGTACCGGATGTGGGCGCGGGGACTGTAGAGGATCAGCTCGTGCGGGACGAACCTTATGACGGAGCCGGACTCTCCGGCGTCGGCCTCGCTGCCAGCTCGGCTGCCCGATCGGCCGCCCGTCGTGCCTCCTCCGCAGCAGCGGCTGCTCGATCGGCCGCCCGTCGTGCCTCCGCCGCAGCAGCGGCTGCCCGCTCGGCCTCCTTTGCCAGCGCGGCCTCTGCGGCCCGCTCGGCGTCCCACTTAGCTCGATCGGCCGCCCGTCGTGCCTCCTCCGCAGCAGCGGCTGCTCGCTCAGCGACCCGCTCGGCGTCCCACTTAGCTCGATCGGCCGCCCGTCGTGCCTCCTCCGCAGCAGCGGCTGCTCGCTCAGCGGCCCGCTCGGCGTCCCACTTAGCTCGATCGGCCGCCCGTCGTGCCTCCTCCGCAGCAGCGGCTGCCCGCTCAGTGTTGAACTGCTCCCCTTCCTCGGCCATTGATCACCCCTGCGTTCCGCTGTGAAGCGAAGCGTAGCGTAGGGATCCGCTTGCGCCGGCTGCGGAGATGACCTGAGCGGCTCATGCCTCGAATCGGCCCGCGCCGGAGTTCCTACCGTAAGCAAGGCAACGAGACTGGGCAGAAGACCCACTAGGTAAGCGCCGAACGCCGAAGCGCGTGGGGGGGCAGCGGGAGCATCTTTCCCCCCACCGCTCAGCGCCTCCGGCCTCTCGTCCTCCTGCCCGGCCTCGGCCCCTCCCTCCGGCGCCGGCTCCCCGCCTGTCCGCCTGTTCCATGTGGTGAGCTGCAATCTCCAGGCGGTCAAGTTGCTGGCGAGCCACCCTGGCGTCCCGACTCTCCTCAAGTTCCTCTGGCGTCGGCCCGCGGTACCCCAGTCACGGCGACTCTGAGCCGGTGAGCGTCAAGGTCGAGGTCAGCCCGGCGCAGCCCGGCCAGCTCCCCCCGGCGCAGGCCCGTGGTCATGGCCACCGGCCACAGAGCGCCGAGGCGGTCCTCGGCCACGGTAGCGGCGAAGTGGCGCAGCTGGGCCGGGGACCAGGTCGCCATCTTGTGCCTCACCGGCTTTGGCGGGTGGGCCAGGCAGGCGACGCTGGCCGGGACCTTCCCCCAGCTGGTCGCATCCCTGAGGGCAGCGGCGATGGTCTGGTGGACGCCGTTCACGGTCGAGGGCGACAGCGACTGGCCTCCCTTGACTACGTGCGTCCTCAGCAGCTCGACGTAGAAGCGGTTGAGGGTAGGAGCATCGAGGTGGGACAGCATGACGCTGCCTATCCAGGGGCTGATGTGGTAGGGGGCATGGAGGCGGTGGGCCGCCGCCGTCGACTGCTTGTAGCGGCCCCCGGCCACGGCCACGTCGAGGCTGGGCAACCAGTCGTCCTCCAAGAACTGCTTGACGGTCTGTTCATTGGGCCGCAGGTAGGTGCCGGCGCCCAGTTAGCTGACAATTGGGAATGACCGTTTCAACTGGCCCCGTTGCGATCGCTTGAACTGGCCCCATATGGCCACGCTGAGTGAGGGTGCCCGGGCTACGGCTGGCTCGCCAAGTGGGCGTCAGCGACCCCTGATCCGTCGTTAGGGCTCGACCCGATCCGCTGAAAGGACGAAGGACTGAACGGCCAGAATTGGCCGTTCTGGTGTTGCCGCCCCGTGCCGTTCTCCGGCTTCGATGCGCGGTGGCTCGGTGAGCGGGGCTCGGTGTCAGCCAATCGGCCGCTCCATATCTACCGGGCCGACGACGGGCGTCTTCGCCGGGTCTGAGAGACCCGTCGGACGCGACGAGCCGGTCGAGGAACGGCTCGGTCCTGAACTGCTAAGCCGAAGCTGTCTGGCTGAGCTGCAGGCACCGGCAGCGGACGACCTCTTGGAGGCTTCACCCGTGAGCACAGCCGTCAACAAGGCAGGCGGCACGGCCCCGAACTGATAGTGCCGACCACGTGGTCAGCTGACCTGTGAGCCTCGGCGACGCCAGATCTCACCCTTTGCCAGGCCAGTCATAGCGACCTATGCTCAATCCCTCCACTGTCGGCTCGCCGGCAGGCCGGCGACCTACCTGCGTGCCACCCTAAAAGAAAGGGAGCACGGCATGGAGCCCTCTATTGCACCCAGGGGGCGAGGAGGTAACACCTCCCTTAGTTTTGCCTGGGCCTGGCGGCGCTGCGTCGCCGCCGGCCTTCCCACTTTGTTCTTCGTCGGCGCCCTCGGCCTGGTCGTGGCCGCCCCCGCGGCATCGGCCGGCGCCACGACAACGTACGCCTACGCAGCCGGGCGTGCCGTCTCGCCCACCAGCTGCCCCCAGACTGCCGCTACCTCGCAGCAGTGCACGCTGGCCACCGCAGTGTCGCTGGCCAAAGCCGGTGGCACCGTGGCGCTGGCCACCCCCGGCAAAACGGGGCACTACGTTGGCAACTGGTCAATAGCCACCTCGGGCACGTCATCTTCGGCCCCCCTCACTATCAAGCCAGTGCCGGGGGTGATTAAGCCTGTCCTCGACGGCAACCACGGCAAGCCGGCCGGTTGCCAGACCAAGGCCTGTAACGGACGGGTCCTCACCATAGGCTCGGGTGTGCACCTCGACATCTACGGCCTCACCGTCCAGGATGCCGACAACACCCTCAGCCCGTTCGGCGGCGCCGTCCAGAACAACGGTGGCACGCTCAGCGTCTCGGCTTGCACGTTCTCCCGGGACACCGCCAAAGACGGCGGGGCCATCGGCAACGCCGGGCTCGTGGCCACAGGCACCGTTACCGTGTCGGGCTCCACGTTCACGGCCAACACCGCCACCGGCAGCGCCGGCGGCGTTTACGACGGCGGCGCCATCGACAACAATGGCACCGGCACCCTTGCCGTCTCGGGCTCCACTTTTTCGGCCAACACCGCCAAGGACGGCGGCGGCACCATCAACAACTTCAACTCTGTCTGGGCCGCCGCGGACATCTTCAACGGCGGCTGCCACGAAGCTGCTGGGGCGACCTGGAAAGACGAGGGCTACAACGTCGGGGCCGACGCGGCCTGCCTGAGCGCCGGGACCGGTGATGCCAGCCACGGTGCAGGCCACCTCGGGCCTCTGGCCCACAACGGTGGGCCGACCGAGACGATGCTGGCGCTCGCCGCCAACCCGGCGCTCGGCGCTGTCCCGCTCAACACCACCGTGAAACTCAACGGCCGCTCCGTCACGCTCTGCCCGACAATCGACCAGCGCGGGGTGCACAGCGCTGCGGGCAAGGCGTGCAACGCCGGGGCTGTGCAGTCTGCTGAGCCGTAGCTTGTCCCACCCAACTAGGGCGTCCCCCGCGTAGCTGAACAAGCCGGGGGCGTTGTCCTGCCTGACGTACTTAATTAGACCTGAACCAAGCGTAATGCCCTGTCCGCTGAGGGGCTGGGCAGCGAGATGACCTTGTTGCCATAGGGGTTCCTGGCTGAGGGCCTAAGGGCCGCTATGCCGGTTTCAGGTGAGCGGTAGTGG
>JBEKNX010000305.1:0-5951 GCA_049522375.1 Acidimicrobiales bacterium
CATCGGCGGTCTGCCTCGGGGCCGCATCGTGGAGCTGTTCGGCCCGGAGTCGTCGGGCAAGAGCACGCTGGCCATGCACGTCGTGGCCGAGGCTCAGCGCAACGGCGGCATCTGCGCCTACATCGACGCCGAGCACGCCATGGACCCGATCTACACCAAGGCCATCGGTGTCAATGTCGACGACCTGCTCGTCTCCCAACCGGACACCGGCGAGCAAGCGCTCGAGATCACCGACATGCTCATCCGCTCGGGTGCCCTCGACGTCGTAGTCATCGACTCGGTCGCCGCCCTCACTCCTCGGGCCGAGATCGAAGGTGAGATGGGCGACGCCCATGTCGGCCTGCAAGCCCGCCTCATGTCACAGGCGCTGCGCAAGCTGACCGCCACGCTGAGCAAGTCCAACACGATCGCCATATTTATCAACCAGTTGCGAGAGAAGATCGGCGTGATGTTCGGCTCCCCCGAGGTCACCCCGGGGGGCAGGGCGCTCAAGTTCTACTCCTCCATCCGCCTCGACATCCGCCGCATCGAGTCGATCAAGGACGGGGCCGAGATCATAGGCAACAGGACCCGGGTGAAGGTGGTGAAAAACAAATGCGCCGCCCCCTTCAAGCAATGCGAGTTCGACATCATGTACTCCAAGGGGATCAGCCGTGAGGGCTCCTTGCTCGATGTCGCCACCGACCTCGGGATCGTGCGCAAGTCCGGCGCCTGGTACACCTACGAGGGCGAACAGATAGGCCAGGGCCGTGAAAACGCAAAGGTCTTCCTTACCGAGAACCTCGAACTGATGATCGAGATCTCCGAGAAGGTCCGCCAGAAGGTCGGGATGGGCGGGGCCGTCCCGACCACCCAGACAGACGAGGGCCCGCTCGTCCTCGAGGACTGACACCGCCGGCCCCGGACGCCCCTTCGTAGGTCTTCCGCGGGGCCTCTCTGATGGGAGGCCCCGCTACGCTAGAACGCCTGTACCATCCCTGTTTTTTTTGTAGACAAGTAGTCGTTCTAACCTCGTCGCGGTGCCTTGCCTGCGCGATACTTGTACCGCAGCACCAAAAAAATCGCCTCGCTGGGCGCGGCTCGACAGAGCAATGCCAAGCGGGCTCTTACGGGGGGCCGCCATGACTACCTTCCGTTTTGCCGATGACCCGGGAAGTGCCGTCCTGGATCTGACGACCCCCGGTTTGTCCAGCGAACTGGCTGAGCTGGACAGCCGTCTTCACGTCGTCCGAGGGCTGCTCGACGCCGTGTCCCGCCTGAACGAGGTCAACCAGACCATCCAGTTGGCCGGCGACAGGCGTGACGCTAGTTTCTCGCTCCAGCAGGAGCCGTTCTGGTACTCCCTCAAGCAAGCCGAAGCCATCCTCGATATGCCCATGAGCTGGCAATGCCTCGACCAGGCCGAGCGCCTAGGCCAGGAGAGGGACTGCCTCGCTGCCCAGGCTGCCCGCCTGCGCGAGCACATCGCCGAGGTGCTGGCCCTTCACTGGTTCGGCTGAGCCGCGTCCGGCCGGCTGGGCGGGCCAGGGACGGCCGCGCCCTCAGTGCCCGAGCGCCCGGCGAAGGTAGTCCAGTGCCGACGTCGTGGCCACTTCGCGCACCGTGGGCCGTTGTCCTCTCAGGGCCAGCTGCGTAGCCCGCGTGCCCGGGGCCCCGCCCGCCCCGTCGGCGGGCAACCCGGCCAAGCCGATAAAGACAGTCCCGGGCGGCTGGTCGTCCTGCAGATCCGGACCGGCCACCCCCGTAAGGGAGAGCCCCACGTCCGCTCCCAGAAGGTGGGCCACTCCCAGGGCCATCTCCCTGGCCGCCCGCTCGCTCACCACCGGCCCGGGGCCGACGCCCAGCAGTGACCGCTTCACGTCGCTCCCGTAGGCGACCACATCCCCGGCGAACCATTGGCTGGCGCCAGGAACAGTAGTAAGGCGAGCCCCGACCATCCCTCCGGTGAGGGACTCGGCCACGGCCAGGCGCAGCCCGGCCTGGACCAGCAACCGGGCCACCACCACTTCCAGGCCCTCGCTGTCCACGCCCCCGACGGCTGCGCCCAATAGGGCTCGAAGTTCGGCCTCCTCGACGTCGAGGGCGTGCTCGGCATCGGCGGCGGCGGAGCCGCCCGTGGCCCGGGTCGTCACCCGCACCCTCACGCCTTCGGTGGCACTGGCCAGAAAGGCGATGGTGGTGGGGGCCCCTTCCAACGCCTCCAGGCGGGGGGCGACGATCTGGGCCACCTTGGACTCGGGCACGCCCCAGACCCGCAGGAAGCGGCTGCGTATGGTGGCCGCCCCTCCTGTACGGCGCACCAGGTCGGGCACGACACTGCCCTCGACCATCTCTCGCATCTCCGAGGGCACCCCGGGCACGGCGTAGATGACCTTGTCCCCCGCTGGCCCGCGTACCGGGCAGATGAGCCCGGGGGCGCTGCCTATCACCGGCTTGATGGTCAGGGCACCGATGGGCACGTCGGCTTGTTTGTAGTTGGTACCGGGGACGTCCCGGCCCTTGAAGCGCTCCTTCAGGGCGGCCACAATGCCGGGGTCCCGCTCGAGGGGCACGCCCATCACCTCGGCGATGGCCTCCCGGGTGATGTCGTCCTGAGTGGGGCCCAGGCCGCCGCAGCAGATCACGGCGTCCGAGCGGTCGAGGGCGCCGTGCACAGCGGCCACGATGCGGGCGTGGTTGTCGCCGACTTTGGCCTGGTAAAAGCAGGCGATACCGGCGGCGGCCAGGCGCTCGCCGATGAAGGACGAGTTCGAGTCGACCACCTGGCCCAAGAGCAGCTCGCTGCCGATGGCCAGGACCTCGCAGTCCATTTGCCCGGCCCCTTTTACGTGCCCGGGGCTACGGCTCGGCGCCCCGAACGCGAGTCGAGCAGGTACTGGGCGGCGCTGGCCCAGGCCAGCACCACGGCCAACCACAGGGCGGCGTGCGAAAAGGTGAGCCGCGAGGGCCACGCCACCGGCAACAGGAGCAGTCCCACGGTGAAGAACTCGACCAGGGTCTTCGCCTTCGCCACCTTCCGGGCGGGCACGCTGACCCCCCGTTTGGCCACCGCCACCCGGTAAGTGGTGATCACCACCTCTCGCCCGCCCAGCAGGGCCACGGGCAGGAAGGTCACTTTGCCCAGAGCCACCATGGCCGCCAGGGCGCCGAGCACCAGGAACTTGTCCGCCAGGGGGTCGAGGAACGCGCCCGACGCGCTCGGCCCCCGGCGCCGGGCTAACCAGCCGTCGGCAAAGTCGCTGAAGGCCAGCACGGCCCAAAAACACACCGCCCCCCAGGAGGGCGTCGCCCGCAGGATGATGAGCACGAGCACGGGCGTCGCCGCCAGACGGGCCACGGTCACGCCGTTGGCGGCCGTCTTCAACCGCCAGGGCGCGGCGACTACGGCGTTGCCGGTCATGCCGCCCCGGGGACGCCGACCAGGTCCGGGCCCATGGCCCCAGTTATGTCCAGTTGGGCCCAGGTGCCCGCAGGCAGATGAGCGGGGACGGCGATGATGCCGTCGATCTCGGGCGCCTCCCGATGGCTGCGGGCCTGGCCGGGCGCGTCGACCAGCGCTAGGCACCTACTGCCCACCAGGTCGCTCCGCTTGCGGGCGGTTATGGCGTCCTGGAGCTCGGAGCACTCCCGCAACCGTTCGGCTACGAGGCGCGGCGGGACCGGGCCGGGCAGCGTGGCGGCGTACGTCCCCTCTTCGTTGGAGAAGGCGAAAAAGCCGGCCCAGTCCAGCTGCGCCTCGTCCAGAAAGGCCAGGAGGGCATCGTGGTCCTCCTCGGTCTCTCCCGGGTACCCGACGATGAACGAAGACCGCAAGGACGCCTCGGGAAAGCGGCCGCGGATAGTGGAGATCCTTTCCAAGAAGCGTTCGCCGTCGCCGAAGCGGCGCATCTTGCGCAGCAGGGGCCGGGAGACGTGCTGCAGCGACAAGTCGAAATAAGCGCAGCCGCTCTCGCCGACGGCGTCGATGAGCTCATCGCTCAAGCCCGAGGGGTAAAGGTAAAGCAACCGGACGCGCTCGGCTCTTTCCCGTACGGCGCGCAGCAGCGGGACCAGGCCGTCCGGGGCCGGGCGGCCGGGTCGCGGGACCACTTTGGCGCCCGTCCGGGAAACGTCCCGGCCCCAGGAGACGAGGTCTTGGGCCACCAGGACGACCTCCTGGACACCGAGCGCCTCCACTTCGGCCAGGACGTCGCCGGCCGTTCGCGACCGCTGAGGGCCCCGGAAAGACGGGATGGCGCAGAAGCCGCAGTGCCGGTCGCAGCCCTCAGCCACCTTCACATACGCCCATGGCGCCCGCGCCGGCGGGCGGGGCAGGTTGAGCAGGTCAAAGCTGGGCAGGGGGCGCTCGCCGGCCGGCCTCGGCCGCGGGGCCGGGACGAGCCTGACCGGGCCCGACGCCCGGAGCGAGCCGTTGGCCCGTGGGGTCACCGGGACGCCGAAACCAGCCACCAGGTCCACCTCGGGCAGAGCGTCGGCCAGCTCCTGGCCGTAGCGCTCGGCCATGCACCCGGTCACCGCCAGCTTGGCCCCCGCCTTTTTCAGGCCGGCCAGCTGCAGGACGGCGCCGATGGACTCCTCCCGGGCCGCCTCGATGAAAGCGCACGTATTGACCACGACCAGGTCGGCTTGCCCGGGCCGGCTGGCGGCCCGGTAACCGTCCGACTCGAGCAAGCCGGCGAGCTTGTCCGAGTCGACCTGGTTCTTGGGGCACCCGAGGGTTTCCAGCCAGTAACGGGGCATCCTGCCCAGCGTACCGGGCGAGCGATGGGGCTCTGTCGACCTGGCGGGCCCGTGGGGCCGCTTTTCAGCAGATCTCTTGGACCACGGTGCCGGCCAGGTCCGCTTCCAGCACCAAGACCTCGCCGTCCAGGCTGAGCCGCGCCATTAGCGACCGGGCCGAGGCGGCTATGGCCGCAGCGTCGTCGGCGGCGCAGATCCCGATCACGCTGGGGCCAGCGCCCGACCAGCACGACGTCAGGGCCCCCGCCTCTATGAGCCCGGCCAGCAGAGTCGGGGCCTCAGGGAACAGCGACTGGCGCTGGGCCTGGTGGAGGCGGTCGTCACCGGCGGCCGCCAGGAGCTGGGTGTGGTCGGCCAGGCCGGCCACGAGCAAACCGAGGCGGCCGAGGTTGAAGGCGGCGTCCTCGTGAGGCACCAGCTCGGGCAGGCTGTCCCGGGCCTGGGACGTCGCCAGGTGCTTTTCGGGGACGACGGCCACGAAGCGGATGTCGGGGTCAAGGCGCAGGTGACGGGCCACCGGCACCCCGTCCACCACGCTGGCCACCACGAGGCCGCCCATGGCCGAGGCCGCCGCGTTCTCGGGATGGCCGTCGACGGCGAAGCCCTGGGCAAAGGGGTCCTTGGCCCCCGCCGCCGCCGCCGCCGCCACGGCCAGGGCGGCCGACGAACCCAGGCCACGGGCCACGGGGATCTGGGAACGGACCCGCAGCTCGAACCGGTCGTGGCCGAGGACGTCGATCGCCACCCGGGCGGCCAGGTGGGAAGGGCCCCCGGGCAGGCCGGCACCATGGCCCTCGGCCACCACGACCAGGCCCTGCGGGCGGGGCGTCAGCTCCACCTCCACGTAGAGCTTGAGCGCCACGGCCAGGGCGTCAAAGCCGGGGCCGATGTTGGCCGAGGAGGCCGGTGCCCGGGCCAACCGGTGCATGGCCTCGCCGGTCCCCGGGCCGGCCCTCTCCTGGTCAGCGGCGAACTTCAACGGTCCTCGAGCTCTTCGGGGGTCATGAGCACGGAGCGGGCCTTGGAGCCTTCGGAGGGGCCGACCACGCCCCGTTGCTCCAGCAGGTCCATGAGCCGCCCGGCGCGGGCAAAGCCCACCCTCAGCTTGCGCTGGAGCATCGAGGTGCTGCCCAGCTGGCTGCGCACTACCAGGTCCATGGCCGCTTCCAACAGGTCGTCGTCGTCCTCGTTGCCTTCGCCCGGGCCCCCGC
>JBEKNX010000306.1:0-5948 GCA_049522375.1 Acidimicrobiales bacterium
GGAGGGCATCGACGTCTTCCCGCCACGGGAGCGCCTTGCCGCTGAGGTCCCACGGCGGTTCATCGCTGAAGGCGCCCAGCGAAAGGTCCGCCGGCGGGCCGGGGGGGCGGCCCTGCTTTCCGGCCGGGGGAACGGGCTGTCCGGCTGAGGTCATTGGCTCTCCGGCTGAAGTCATCAGTTGATCGTTGCCGACCCTAGCCGCCGGCCCGGGCTCTCCGGCCGGCCCCACCACCGAGTTACGCTGGCGGGCATGGCAGAGCGGCTACGACCGGGGGAGCCCGCCCCCGCTTTCAGCCTCCCCGACCAGTCCGGTAACGACGTGTCTTTATCGGACTTCCGGGGCCGGCGCGTGCTGGTTTATTTCTACCCGAAGGCGGACACGCCTGGTTGCACGGCCCAGGCGTGCGGGCTGCGGGACGTGGCCGGCTCGGTCGGCGCCACGGCCATCGTCGGCATCAGCCCCGACCCGCCCAAGCGGCTGGCCGCCTTCGACCATAAGTACTCCCTCGGCTTCCCGCTGCTTTCCGACGCCGACCACTCCGTGGCCGAGGCCTACGGGGTGTGGGTGCCGCGCCGCATGTACGGCCGCAGCTATATGGGCATCGAACGTTCGGCTTTCCTGGTCGACGAGCACGGCGCCCTGTCCCAGGTCTGGTACAAGGTGGCCCCGGCCGCCACGGCCCAGAACCTGTTGCAGGCTATCGGCGCCTAGCGGCGCGGCCGGGCGGTCCGGGGCCGGTCCCCTAAGCCGGGACGAGCACCAAACAACCGTTGTGGCCGCCGAACCCGAACGAGTTGGACAGCACCGGCCCCGGCGCCCAGTCCCGGGGCCCGCCGATGACGACGTCGAGCTGGAAGGCGGGGTCGACGTGGCGGGTGCCGGCCGTGGGCGGGATCTGGCGGTGCTTGATGGACAGGGCCACCGCCACCGCCTCGATGGCCCCGGCCGCCGCCAGCGTATGACCGATCATTCCCTTCACGGAGGTGGCGGCCGGTCCCGGTGAGCCGAAGACCTTGTAGATGGCCTCGGCTTCGGCGGCGTCACCGGGCGGGGTCGAGGTGCCGTGGGTGTTCACGTGCGAGACCTCGGACGGCTTGACCTCAGCGTCCACCATGGCCAGCTCCATGCAGCGCGCCGCGCCGTTGCCGTCGGGGGAAGGCGCGGTTATGTGGTAGGCGTCGGCGGTGCTGGCCGCCCCGGCCAGCTCGGCATAGATATAGGCGCCCCGGGCCAGGGCCCGGGAACGCTCCTCGAGCACGACGACGCCAGCTCCCTCACCGATGACGAAGCCGTCCCGGTCGCAGTCGAAAGGCATCGACACACCCGAGGTCGACAGGGCGGTCATATTGGAGAAACCGGCCACGCCTAGGGGGGAAAGGGGAGCCTCGCTACCGCCCGCCACCATCACGTCGCAGCGGCCGGTGGCGATGAGGCGGCCGGCGTTGGCGATGCTCTGGGTGCCGGCGGCGCACGCCGTCACAGTGGTCTCGCACGGCCCCCGCAGCCCGTAGCGCATGGAGATGTCCGCCGACGCCCGGTTGCACATGATCATGGGGACGAGGAAGGGGCTCACCCGGTTGGCCCCTTTTTCCAGCAGCACCTGGTGCTGCTCGCAAATCGTGTCCAGGCCGCCCACGCCCGTCCCGATGAGCGTGCCCGCCCGGTCGGGATCGCCCCGGAACTCCTCGATGCCACCGGCGTCGTTGACGGCCTGGTCGGCGGCGGAGGCGGCGAGCTGGACGAAGCGGTCCGCCCGGCGCAGCTCGCGCGGCCCGAACAGGGCGGCGGCGTCGAGGCTCTCGACAGGCCGGACGCGCCCGACCGGGGCCGCGCCGAGCAGGCCCGCCCAGAACGCTTCGTGCCCTATCCCGCAGGATGCGACGACCCCCAGGCCCGTGACGACGACGCGCCGGCCCCGGACCGCTCCGGTGCCATCGGGGGCGCCCGCTACAGCCAGCATCAGATCTTCGAGGCCACCAACTCGTAGGCCTGACCGATGGTCTGGACGCCTTCCAGTTCGGACTCCGGGACGTCGATGCCGAAGCGCTCCTCGAGCGCCATGACCAGTTCGACCAGGTCCAGGCTGTCGGCGTCGAGGTCGTCTGCGAAGCGAGCCTCGGGCACGATCTTGGACGGCTCTACTTGCAGCACCTCCACGGCGCATTGCTTGAAGACGTCGAAGGACTCTTCGGGGCCCATCTGTGCTGCCATCTTTCCTCCATCATGTCCTTGCGATCCGGGATTGTCACAATCTAGTGGGGGCGGGGGGCGCGCCTGTCAGCTCACGGCCACGCCGTCTCACTTGACGGGGCCGCCTCCCCAGCGCCACACGGCCGAAGCCCACGTCATGCCGGCGCCGAAGCCGGCGAGCAGGACGAGGTCGCCGTCGGACAGGCGGCCGGCGTTGGCGGCCTCGGTCAGGGCGATGGGGATGGAAGCCGAGGAGGTGTTGCCGGTGTGCTCGATGACGGAGGCGACGCGGTCGGCCGGGATGCCCAGACGGTCGGCCACGGCGTCCATTATGCGGATGTTGGCCTGATGGGGGACGAACAGGGCGATCTCCGCCGCGCTCACCTTGGCCCGTTCGAGGCTCTTGGTGGCCGAGTCGACTGTGACCCGGACCGCCTTGCGGAACACCTCCTGGCCCCTCATGATCATCCCCGTTCCGCCGTGGTCGGAGAAGAAAAGGGGCTGCAGCGAGCCGTCCACCCCGATGTCCCAGCCCAGTAGGGCGGGTTCGCCGGGGACCGCCTCCACGACGACGGCGCCGGCGCCGTCCCCGAACAGGAAGGCGTTGGAGCGGTCCTCCCAGTTGGTGAGGCGGGTCAGGGTTTCCGCCCCGATCAGAAGCACGCGCTGGGCGCCGCTGGCGATGAAGCCGGCCGAGGTGACCAGGCCGTAGGTGAAGCCGGCGCACGCCGCGTTTATGTCCATGCCGCCGCCCTTTATGGACAGGGTGTGGGCCAGGGGCGACGAGGTGGCGGGGACAAGCTGGTCCGGGCTGGTCGTGCACAGGACGAGCAGGTCGATGTCGGCGCCGGTGAGACCGGCCATGCGCATGGCGGAGCGGCCGGCCTCGGCCGCCAGCAACCCCGTCGTGCCCATGCCCTCGGGCGGCGAGGCGGGAGGCCGCGGGTGCACGAACGGGCCGTCGGCAGCCCGGCGCTGACGGATCCCGGTGCGCTCGACTATCCACTCGTCAGTCGTGTCGAACAGGGTCATGATGTCCTGGTTGGTGACCACCGTGCCCGGGAGCGCGCTAGCCCAACCGGTTATGGCACAGCCGTGTTCAGGTTGCATTGGTGCGCTCCTTGTCAGCGGGCACGCAGCCACGCTATGGGTTGGCCCGGTTGGACTCTCTCGCCCGGGTGGGCGATGACGCCCATGAGCTCGCCGGCGAAGGGGCTGCGGACTTCGGTGCCCGAGACGAGGCCGAGGAGGTCGCCGATCTCGATCGACGGCCCGGCGGGGCCGGCGGGTAGATCGAAAATCCCGGCGCACGGGCTGATGATCAACCGCTCGGAAACGTACAAGCGCTCACCCTGCTGGCCTTCGGGCGCCCCGAGCAGCGCCGTTTCGCCCGTCAAGGTGGCCACCAGGGTGTCGAGGTCGTCCGGTACGGCGATGGCCACGGTCTGGGCCCCGGGCACGGTGGCCCGGACCATGGCCGACAGAGGCCCTCCCGGGCCGAGCTCGCACAGCAGGCTGTCCCCGTCCCATTCGCCCGTGCGCATGATGGCGGCCAGGGACAGCACGCTCTGGCGCCAGCGCACGGGGCTGCGCAACTGGGCGGACAGCAACGACGGCCATTCCTCACCAGAGTCGTGGGGGAGCGAGTCGACGTTGGCCACGACGGGCACGGCCAAGGGGTAGAACGTCGTGACCTCGAGCGCTTTGCGCAACCGGGCCTGAGCCGGGACCATGAGGGGGGTGTGGAAGGCCCCGCTCACCTTCACTGGGGTGGTCCGGACGGCGCCCAGCTCGGCCGCCACCTCGGCCGCCCGGTGGACGTCGTCCGGGCGCCCGGCGATCACGCACTCGCCCGGTGCATTGGAGTTGGCCAACCACACGTCGCCGTCCGCCCGGCGGCAGGCGATCCGGGCCCGTTCGTCGTCGACGCCCGTCAAGGCCAGCATGATCCCCGGGTTGTCGTCGGCGGCCTCCTGCATGGCCTCGCCTCGCTCAGTCACCAGGCGGACGGCGTCTTCGAAGCCCACGCCGCCGGCGGCCACCAGGGCCGTGTACTCGCCCAGGCTGTGGCCGGCGCAGGCGGTGGGCTCGATGCCGAGCCGCTCGACGGCGTCGAGGACCACCAGGCCCATGACGAACGTGGCCAGTTGGGCGTTGCGGGTCTCGGTGAGCTCGTCGGCGCCGGCATCGAGCAGGAGGCGCTCGATGTCCCGGCTGGCCACGTCGGAGGCGTCTTGGACCACGTCCCAGGACGGATGGTCGCGCCAGGGCCGGCCCATCCCCGGTCTTTGGGACCCCTGCCCTGGAAAAACGAACGCCGGCACGGCGCGGCCCTCCTTCGGTCTTCCAACATTCTGACCTAGGCGGGAGGGCGAAGGTAACAACCGGCTGAACTCTGTCACGAGAGCCCTCACGAGCGGGCTACCTCCCAAGCCGCCGAGGTACCTTGCCGCCGATGCCGACTCGCTGCCGCAAGGTCGAGGGAACCGTGGGGGACGTGGCGGCGAACGAGAGGGTTACGGCGGTACGCACAGTACGGACTGGGAGCTCCAGCGGGCGCTGCTCGGAAATGCTGGTGTGGTGCGTTTGCTCTCGGCACCTACGCGCACTAACCGCGCATAAGTAAACGCGCATGATAGGAAAGTGCTTGTTGTGAGCAAGACGGGGCCTTACGCCGATCGAGGCTCGCGCTCTTTGCCCCTTGACACGGGTGCATCGCCACGCTAATGTCCCGCCGATGTCGCCCTTGAAGCGTGTACTAGCCCTTTTGGGCGTGTCGGTGTGCAGCGTGCTCGCCCTTCCGGGCGTTCCCAATGCCGCAGCAAAGCCGGTTATTTCCGCTGAGAACGCCACGGTTGTGGTTGCCGACGGCCCGGACGTCTCGTTATTGGTTTCTGCCAACCTGGCCAAAAGGTTCCGTATAACTCGGCTTGTCCTGCCCAAGAAAATGATCGAGAACGGGCCATCAAAGAATATGTTCGTCTACTGGCAAGGGGACGCAACATTTCCGGTCACCCTGTACATCGCCGAGCCGACGTGCGCGGAGAACGTGACCTGTAACTCCGGGCATTTAACGGTGCTGCACCGCAATGACCCGATCGAGTGGCATGACCTTTGGAAGTGCACGGGCAATGTGACGAGCACCATGTTCAGCTACAGCTTCTGGATGGTCGACGCCAAGGGCGTGAAGACTCAGAAGGTCCCAGCCGACGTGCTTTGCACCGAGTAGTGCTCGCCAGAGGTTGGTGCACCTGACCCTCCGGCAACCGAGCTCGCCCGAGGCCCCGATCACCTGAGGCCCGGTCGCCTGACGTCCTGAGATCCGAGGGCCACAGAGGTACCGCGGGTTTGGGACCTTCGGCTCTTGTCGTGCGTTGCCGGGCGGAGTATGCCGCTCAGCAGGACAAGAGGATCCACCTCCGCCTGTCAAGGAGCCCGACCATGCCCGAGCACCGCACCCTCACCACCGAGTCCGGCGCCGCCGTCGCCGATAACCAGCATTCCCAGACTGCGGGCCCGGGCGGGCCTGTGCTGCTGCAGGACCAGCACCTGCTCGAGAAGCTGGCCCGGTTCAACCGTGAGCGCATCCCTGAGCGGGTGGTGCACGCCCGGGGCTCGGGAGCCTACGGGTACTTCGAACTGACGGCCGACGCGTCGCGCTGGACACGGGCGAAGTTCTTATCAGGCCCGGGCCGGCGCACCGAGGTCTTTGTACGCTTCTCCACCGTGGCCGGCAGCCGGGGCTCCCCCGAGGCCG
>JBEKNX010000307.1:0-5934 GCA_049522375.1 Acidimicrobiales bacterium
CGGGCGAGGCAGGAGCCCGGGACGGAAGGGCGGGTTCCAGAACAGGGCGTTTGACGCGGTCGCTTTGTTAGGTTACCTACACGGGCGGGGGCCGTTTTGTTGACTAAGGTACGAGATAAACGGAGGTATGTCACAAAGCTCCCGGCTGGTAGGACAGCCTCGTGACGAGCGTGGCGAGTGGTAACTAACAGTACCTACCCGTTTCGCTCGACCCAGTGCTCGCGGCCGAACATCCGGCCAAAGCGGGCGTGCAGGGATGTGCCCGAGTCCTGGAACGGGTCCGCCACCTCGACCGGCGGGTTTGAAGGCCGCGGCAAGGCGGCTGCGTCGGCATCGCTCAACTGGCAGTGCACCGCCGTCCGGGTGATCTTGGCGATCTGGTCGCGGTCGACAAAGCGGAGGCCATGGTGGACCTTGACGACAATGCCGTCGAAGAGGTCGAGCGATTCGACCACCAGCACGTGGTGCACCGTGCCGAACTCGGTGGCCGAAGAACTGAGGACCGGCGTGCCGTTTTGGAGCCCGAGGTAGGAAATCTCATCATCTGTACCGGCCGTGCCTGACATCGTTCCTCCCTCACATGCTTGTAGCGGCCATCTCTTTCCCAACAGCACCCTACTCCCTTGCCGTTCCCTCGGTCCGCTCCTCGGCGGTGACCCTCTTCGAGCGTCATGGGCGCACAATTCCGGTGGCCCAAATTTTTGCTACGAGGTGTGAAAGTCGGCCTATTTGTCTCACGCCGAGGGCCCGTGCTCACTGCCGTGCACAGGAGTTTCTCAGCCAAACTCGCCATAAGGTTCACCCCGCGCTCACGGTCCACTTATGTCCGAAAGCCAAGTTCGTAAACAGCTGGGCCAGAGAGCCGAGTACAACCAAGGAGATAACGACAACATGACCATCGACAGCGAAAGCACCGGCCTCTCCCCCTACGCCCCGCCTTCTCGCGCTCCGGCCGCCAGCCGGTCCAAGCGCTCGAGGCTTACCAGGACAGCCGTGGCGCTCGCCGTGGTGCTCGGGACCGGCGCCGGCTCCGTTGCGGTGGCTCAAGCCGCGACCACCGGCTCCAACGCCAGCTCTAACGCCAGCGCGCCGCGCACTGTGCGGACGCCCCCCACCGCGGCCGGCAAGGTCGCGTCGGTCGACACCACCACCGGCGACAGTTTCACCCTGACAGAGCACAACGGCACCGTCGTCACCGTCGACGTGGGCTCCACGACGACCTATAGGGACGGCAAAGTCACGGCGCCGACCTTCGCCAACGTCAAAGTAGGTGAAATGGTCAGCGTCCAGGGCACGACGGCGTCGGGCAAAGTCACCGCCACGAGCGTCTTTATCGGCTTCGGCGGCGGCATGGGCCGTAACCACCGATGGGGCGGCCCTACCGCTCCCACCACGACCAGCTAACCCGGTCGAAATGTTGCCCCCCTTGCGGCTGACTGAGCGCAAGGGGGCGTACTGGGTTCATATGAGATATAATTAGATATGCTAAAGTCTCCTGGCTAGGCAACAGGAGGAGGGCATTTGAGGCACCGTGGGCTGCCGCCTGCACATAGGGCGACCACCGTCGAGCTGCGCACGCTTTACCCCTTCGTGGTGCCCGACGACCTGGGGGTCGACGGCTGCTACATCGGTCGCGAAGCCTCCGGGGGGTTGTTCTGCTTCGACCCCTGGGAGTGCTATGCCAAGGGCAAGCTGACCAGCCCCAACATCGTCGTGTTCGGCCAGATAGGGCGGGGAAAATCCGCGTTCGTGAAGTCGTTCCTGTGGCGCCAGCTCTGCTTCGGCCGCCAGTGCTGGGTGCTCGACCCCAAGGGCGAGTACGGCGGCCTGGCCCGGGCGTGCGGCGTCACGCCCTTGCGGCTGGGCCCGGGCCTCGGCCTTCGCCTCAATCCCCTGGACGTCGGGCCGCTGGACGTCGGGCCGCTGGACGTGGGAGCGGGGCGGGCACCGGAACTGGCGCCGGCCCACCAGCGCCGGTCCGAACTACTGGGCGCGCTGCTGTCCAGCTCCCTCGGGCGGTCCCTGCAGCCTGAGGAGAGGGCGGCGGCCGACGTCTCCCTGCGGGCGGTGGAGCAACGCATGGCGGTGCCCACCCTGGCCGCGGTGGCCGAGGCGCTCCTGGCTCCCGAGCCGGCCCATGCCGCCGCCCTGGGCACGGACACCGAGGGACTGCGCCGGGACGGCCGGCAGGTGGCGCTCGAGTTGCGGCGACTGGTCGTCGGCGACCTGGCCGGCATGTTCGACGGGGAGACGTCCCCTGGCCTGGACATGGCCGCCGGCATGGTGGTCCTGGACCTCTCTCGCCTGTACGCCTCTCCTGCCCTGGGGCTGCTGATGGTGTGCGCCCTGTCGTGGCTCCAGGGCGCCCTGGCCGGGGGCGAGGGTACCAAGCGCCTCGTCGTCCTGGACGAGGCCTGGGCCGTGCTCAGCCACCTGGCCACGGCCCGCTGGCTGCAAGCAACGTTCAAGCTGTCCCGGTCTTTCGGCGTGGCCAACATAGCGGTCGTCCACCGCCTGTCCGACTTGAGCGCGGCGGGTTTTGAGGGCTCCGAGCAGCAGCGCCTGGCCGAGGGCCTCCTGGCCGACGCCGAGACGCGGGTGCTCTTCGCCCAGGCACCGGCCGAGGCCGAGCGAGCGGGCGAGCTGCTCGGCCTGACCGGCACGGAGCAGGTCCTGCTGAGCCAGCTCCCGCGGGGGGTGGCGTTGTGGCGGGTGGGACAGAGCTCCTTCCTCGTCGAGCACCAGCTCGGAGAAGAAGAGCTGGCTCTGGCGGACACCGATGCGGCCATGCGGGCCGTTCCGGTGCCTGCGGTAGTTTCGGGTGCGTAAAGCACACCTCGCCGTCACCGGCCCCGCCTGACCAAGCCTTGTCCTCGCTACCCCTCCGGGCCCGCCTGGCGGTGGCGGTGGGACGCGGTCTCGGCGCTCTTTCCCGAGCCGCTGGACGAGGGTCGGGCTCGGTGATCGGCGGCCACGCCATCCTCGCCATCGATCCCTCCGCTCTCGGCGTCCTGGCCGGAGGCCGCCGAGTGGTCCTGGTCTCGGGGACCAACGGTAAGACGACGACCACCAAGCTCCTGGCCGCGGCCCTGGCGTCGCCTGGGGCCGGGGCGGGCGTGGTGGTCACCAACCTGCTGGGCGCCAACATGCCCCCGGGCCTGGCCACGGCGCTGGCGGCCGGGCCGCCGGGTGCCCCGGCCGTGCTGGAGGTGGACGAGGCGTGGCTGGTCCGGGTGGCGGCCCAGGTGAGGCCGTCGGTGCTCGTCCTGCTCAACCTGAGCCGCGACCAGCTCGACCGCAACAACGAGGTCCGCCACGTCGCTCAGCGCTGGCGCCAGGCGTGCCAGGAGGCCACCGGTGCTGTGGTCGTGGCCAACGCTGACGACCCCCTGGTGGCATGGGCGGCGACGGGAGCGGAAAAGGTCACGTGGGTGGGCGCCGGTCTGCGGTGGCGCAATGACGCCACCGGTTGCCCCGAGTGCGGCGGGACTATCGTTTTCGGACCCGGCGTGGACGACGGGTGGGCCTGTCAGAAGTGCGGGTTTTCACGTCCCCAGCCGGACATCTGGCTGGACACCAGCGTGCCCGGCGGCCGGGCGACGTTTGGCGCCGGTGAGAGCTACCCCCTGCAACTCCATTTGCCCGGCCGTTGTAACCAGGCCAATGCCGTAATGGCCATGGCCGGCGTCCTGGGTGCGGGGGGCACGGCAGGTGCCGCCGCCGGCGCCATGGCCGGCGTCGAAGAGGTGGCGGGCCGGTACGCCACGTTCGAGCTGGGCGGGTTGCGGGCCCGGCTCCTGCTGGCCAAGAACCCGGCCGGTTGGGCGGAGATCTTCGACATGCTGGCGCCTGCTCCGGCGCCGGTCGTCATCGCCATCAACGCCCGCACCGCCGACGGCCATGACCCTTCGTGGCTGTGGGACGTGCCCTTCGAGGTCCTGCGGGGACGCCCGGCCATAGCCACCGGGGAGCGCGGCCTCGACTTGGCGGTGAGGCTCCATTACGCCCAGGTCGAGCACGATCTGGTCCTGGACCTGGTCGAGGCCGTCCGGGCCGCGGGCAAGCGTGCCGGCCCGGACGGCAACGGCGCCGTCCAGGTCGACGTAGTGGCCAATTACACGTCGTTCCACCAGCTCCTGGCTCGGCTGGGCGGGGGGCCGGGAGCGGCGACGGCCGGCCGGGCCGCCGTACCGTGAGCGTCTTGATCGCCCTCGTGTACCCGGAACTGCTCGGGACCTACGGCGACAGTGGGAACGCCACCATCCTGGCTCAGCGCCTGCGCTGGCGCGGCCACGACACCGAGCTCGTCACCGTCTCGGCCGCCGACAGCGTCCCGGCGAGCTGCGACATCTACGTGATCGGTGGAGGCGAGGACCTGCCCCAGGGCCTGGCGGCGGCCAAGCTGAACGCGAGCCGGGCCCTGCACACGGCCCTGGACAATGGTGCCGTGGTCCTGGCCGTGTGCGCCGGCTTCCAGATCCTGGGGGAGAGGTTCGTGAGCCCGGACGGCCAGGCGAGCGACGGCCTCGGGTTGCTGGACTGCGTGACGGTGTCCTCACGCGCCCCTCGGGCGATCGGCGAGGTGCTGGTCGAGCCATCCCCGGAGTGGCAGGGCCACGGCCTGGGCGTGCTCACCGGCTTCGAAAACCATGGGGCCGTCACCGAGCTCGGCCCCGGCGCCCGTCCGGTGGGCGAGGTCAGGCTGGGCATCGGCAACAAGGACGGCACCGTCGAGGGAGCGGTGGCGGGCCGGATCTGGGCCACCTACCTGCACGGGCCGGTGCTGGCCCGCAACCCCCATCTGGCCGACCTGCTGCTGTCCTGGGTGGTCGGCCCCCTCGGCCCGCTCGAGGACTCCGAGCCGGACGCTCTTCATGCCGAGCGGGCGGCGCGCGCCTTCGGCGAGCGCAGTGGGAAGGGGGCGGCCAGGTGGGCACGGCGTTCCTGACCGACCGCTACGAGCTGACCATGCTGGAGGCGGCCCTCCTCAGCGGGAGGGCGTCGTGCCCCGCCACCTTCGAGCTGTTCACCCGCCGGCTCCCCGACCGCCGGCCGTGGGGCGTGTTCGCCGGCCTGGGCCGCTTGCTCGACGCCATCGAGGACTTCCGTTTCGGCCCGGACGAGCTGGCCTGGCTGAGCGACAACCACGTCGTCAGCGACCGGACGCTGGACTGGCTCTCCACCTACCGTTTTGGGGGCCGGGTGGAGGCCTACCGGGAAGGGGAGCTCTACGCCGCCGGGTCGCCCTTGCTCACGGTCGAGGGGACTTTCGGTGAGGCCGTACTGCTGGAGACGATCGCTCTCAGCATCTTGAACTTCGATTCCGCCGTGGCTGCGGCGGCCAGCCTCATCACCTGCGCGGCCGGCGACCGCCCCGTGATCGAAATGGGCAGCCGCCGGGCCGAACCGGGGGCGGCGGTGGCGGCGGCCCGTGCCGCCTACCTGGCCGGCTTCTCCAGCACCTCCAACCTGGAAGCGGGGCGGCTTTACGGGGTGCCCACGGCCGGGACGGCCTCTCACGCCTTCGTGCTCGCTTACCCGAGCGAAAAGGAGGCGTTCGCGGCGCAGGTCGCCGCCTTCGGGACGGGCACGACCCTGCTGGTCGACACCTTCGACATAACCCAGGGGATCCGCAATGCCGTAGAGGTGGCGGGGCCCGGGCTGGGGGGTGCCCGCATCGACTCCGGGGACCTCGGCCGGGAGGCCTCCCGCGCCCGCGCTCTGCTCGACGAGCTCGGGGCCACCCGGACCAGGCTGGTGGTCACCGGGGACCTGGACGCTCACACCATCGCTGCCCTGGGCGGGGCGCCGGTGGACAGCTACGGGGTCGGCGCCAACGTGGTGACGGGCATGGGGGCGCCGACCGCCGGCTTCGTGTACAAGCTGGTGGCGATCGGTGACCCCGGTGATGCGCCCGGGGCGCCGCAACGCCCG
>JBEKNX010000308.1:0-5928 GCA_049522375.1 Acidimicrobiales bacterium
GCCGAGTCCCAGGCCTTTACGATGTTGCCCCATTCGAACTGGCTCGGCCACAGCGACGCCCGCAGGTCCAAGATCTGCGTGTTGGGCTTGACGGCGGTGCCCAGCATCCAGACCAGGGGGAACACCACGACCAGGACGGCCACGGCCAGCAGGGCGTAGACGAACGCCTTGGACACGAACAACCTCGGGCTATGCACCGCGGGCCACCCCCCGCCCCAAGGACCCGACCAGGCCGAGCGTGGTGACGAGCGAGATGAGGAACAATATGACCCCCATGGCGTCCGCCTGCCCGGTGTTGAACTGGATGAAACCCTGGTTGAAGATGTAAAAAAGCGCCGTCGTAGTGGCCCCGTTGGGCCCGCCGTTGGTGAGCACGTCGATCTGGGTGAAGGTCTGCAGGCCCATGAGAGTGGTGATCACGAGGATGAGGACCGTGCTCCGGCGCAGGAGGGGCCAGCGGATGTGGCGGAAACGCAACCAGGGACCGGCCCCGTCGACACTGGCCGCCTCGAGGATGTCCAGCGGCAGGCTCTTCAGCGCCGCCAGGTACAAGATGACGTCCTCTCCGAAAAACTGCCATACGCCGAAGGTGAGGACCATGAGCAGGGCCAGCGAGGGATCGGACGTGAAGTCGGCCTCCTTCAGGCCGAGCAGGTTGAGCATGCGGTTGACGAAGCCGAACTGGGGGGCGAAAAGGTTCCCCCAGATGAGCGCCGTGGCCACGCCGGGGGTGACGAGCGGGATGATGAACGGGGCGCGCAGGCGGTCCAGCCCCGGCAGTTTCACGTCGAGCAGGAGGGCGACGCCCAGGCCGAAGCCCACGGTCAGGACTACGAACCCGATGGTGAACACGGCCGTGACCTGGAGAGCGTGGGCGCCGCCCTGCGACAGGGCGTTGCTGTAGTTCTGCAGGCCCACCCAGGAAAGATGGGTGGCGAACACACCGCCACCGAAGAAGCTCCGATAGGCCATCATGCCCAGGGGCACGATGGAAAACAGCGCCGTGAGCCCGACGGCGGGGGCGACAAAGAGGTAGGGAAGGGCGAGGGGGCGCCGCACGGCGCCCCCTCTAGGCTTATTGGAGGACCGGGGTACGATCCGGCGGGCCCTCCCGGAACGCGCTAAGCCGAGCGAACTGGCGCCGGCCGTCTGCGCCCCGGAAGTGGCCACGGCTCCTAGCCGCCGTTCGAGGCCAGGGCCTGGTCCGCCTCCTTAGCGGCGGCCGCCAGAGCCGCTGACGGGGTTTCCTTCCCGGCGATGGCGGCGTTGATGGCGGTCCAGAGGGCGGTGGAAACGGCCGTGTACGCCGGCGTGATGGGGCGGACCTGGCCGAACTTCTCCTCGCCGGAGAAGACGCCGTACCAGGGCTTGGCCTCGTCCTGCTTGAGCAGGGGCTGGCTCAGCTGGGCCGGGCTCGACGGCAGGCCGCCGGACGTCTCGGCCAGGTAGGCGGCTTCCTTCGGGCCGGCCAGGAACTTGATGAAGGCCACACCGGCCTGGTCCTGCGCCGGCGTGGTCTTGAACAGCGCCGTCACCAGGATGCCGATGTTGGTCGACGGGCCCTTGGTCCCGGCCGGGTAGGGGGCGACGCCGTAATCAAGGGTCTTGGGGATGTCCCCCTCGAGCCAGGGGCCGTCAGTGATCATGGCCACGGCGTTCGAAACGAACGCCGTCGGGGCGTCGTAGTTGCCGCCCGTCTCGTAGCTGGCGGTGGGGGCGGCCTTTTCGCTGCGCACCAGGTTGACCCAGGTGGACAGGGCCTGGACGCCGGCCATGCTGTCGAAGGTGGCCTGGGTCTGGTTGGCGTTGAGCAGGCTCCCGCCATTGCCCCACAGGACGGGCTCCCAGTCGTAGGAGATCCACTCGGCATCACCGGTGGGCACGTAGAAGCCCCAACGTTTGGCCGACGGGACGGTGAGCTTGACGGCGTCCGCCTGCAGCTGGGCCCACGTGCTGGGCGGCGACGTGATGCCGGCCTGGGCGAAGTCCGTCTTGTTGTAGAACAGGGCGATGTCGCCTTCTTCGGCCAGGGCCATGCCGAGCTGCTCGCCCCGGTAGAACAGCGAGTCCTTGATGCCCGGGTAGAGGGCGTTGGTAAGGGCGGTGAGGTCGCTGTTGAGAGGCAGGAGCTTGCCGCTCTGCTCGAGCAGGGGCAGGTCCGACGGGTTCTGGTCGACCAGGACGGTCGGGTAGGTACCGCTCTTTACGGCGGCGATGACCTTGGGCAAGTACTCGTCGGACTGGGCGATGTACTCGCCTTGGGCCGTGTAGCCAGGGTTGGCGGCGTCGAACTGGCTGTCGAGGGTGGCGATCTCGCTGGCCGCCCAGGCGCTCGTCCAGTAGGTGAAGGACTGGGTCGATGACGCGCTGGCCGTGCTAGAGACCCCGGCTCCGACGAGGGACCCGGCGGCGATGGCGGACAGCGCCGTAGCTCCGAGCTTGTTACGGGCTTTGCGGCCCATTATGACCTCCTAAGAACACACAAAGATGATGGGGACAGTGATATTTACTGGTTTTGCCTTCGTACGCAAGTCGTCCAGCCGCCCACACTGGTCTATCCCGCGTGGTTGGCTGGGGCCACGGCGTCCGGAGGCTCCATGGCCGGATGGGAGCGCCGGCAGTCCCGGCGCTTGGGGGCATTCAAGATTACGGCGTCGAGGAAGCTGAACTCCCGGCGAAGTTCCAGGTCGTCGAGCCCCCGCCAGAAGGCAGCCAGGTCACGCCAGCACGGGGCGGCGAAGGACCCCCCGATGAGCTTCACCGACTCCGACGCGCACAGGTTGGCAAAGCGGAGCCGCTGGGCGACGGGCCACCCGGCCAGCGACGCGTAGATGAACCCGGCGTCGAAGACATCGCCGGCGCCGGTGGTGTCCCGGGCCTCGACCGGCACGGCCGGCTCCCGGGTGGCCGCGGCCGAGCCCGGCTCCATGGCCACGGCGCCCGCTCCCCCGTCCTTCACCACGACCATCCGTCTGTCACCGGCCAACTTGACCAGCGCCTGTTCGAGGTTGTCGCACCGGGTGCAGGCCAGCGCCTCGGCCGCATTGGGCATGAACACGTCGATGGCCGCCAGCGCGTCCACCAGCCCGGACGACGCGAGCAGCTCATCGTCCCAGGCGACGTCGGCGAATACGAGCGGGGCAAAGCGGTGCAGGCCGGCCAGCCACTCAGGGGTGGCGTCCGCCAGAGACACCACGAAGGCGTCGGCGTGATAGCCGGGGGGCAAGAGGCTCTCCAGGGCGACCGGTGGGACCTCCTCGTAGGTGACCATCTCGCGTTCACCGGCGATGGCCACCGAGCTGGTTACCGGTGTGCTCCAACCTCCCACCTGGACCGAGTAAGCCATGTCGATACCTTCGTCGAGGAGGGCGCACCACAGGTAATGCCCAAAGGCGTCCTCGGCGAACACGGCCGAGAGGGCGACGTCGAGGCCGAGCCGGGCCAGGGCCACGGCGACGTTGGCTACGCCGCCGGGCGAGATCCCCATGGACGCGGCACGCACCTCGGTGCCAGGACGAGGCGGGGTGGGCAGACCGGAGAAGACCAGGTCGAAGCAGACCGGGCCGACGACGTGCACCCGTCTCGCCCGCCGCGTCGCCCCAGCCTCACCACCTGGCTCTTCGCACGGGCATTGTCCGGTATCGGGGCTGGTGGTGGTCACGGTGTCTCCGCAGGGCAGCATATAGCAGCGGGCCCCGCCGGCCCCGGCACCGGTCGGGCGGCCGTAGCCGAAGCCTGGTCGGCCGAGGACGAAATTGGCGCAATCCCTAATCTCGGGCACTTGCCGGCCGAAACAATGCTCCAGCGCGAAGCCCTGGTGCCGATGATCCGTGCGTGGAACATGCCTGGGCAGCGCAACCGGTGTACGACCGGGACGAGGCGCTGGTCACGACCGACGGCCCCCGGGACTGGCGGGCCACCCGGGCGCCGCAGACCCGCTGGGGCCGGTGGTGGGAGGCCCACCCCGTAGCCCTGCGGACGGTGGCGGCCGTCGCCCTGGGCTGGGGCAGCGTCTATCTCCTCTGGCGGCTGGCCGAGACGGGGCGGGGGATAGCCCCGTTGGCGTTCTACTCCCTGTGGCTGGTCGAACTGTACAACTTCACCTCGCTGGCATTCCTCGGGTTCTACGGCTGGCGCTGGTCGGAACCGCACCGGCCCCCGGCGACGGCGGGTTACCGGGTGGACGTGTTCGTGGCGACCTACAACGAGCCGCGTGAGGTCCTAGAGGCGACGTTGGCCGGGTGCGCCGCCCTCCGGTACCCGCATGAGACGTACCTCCTCGACGACGGCGGGCGGCCCGAGTTGGAAGCCCTGGCCGCAGAATGGGGGGCGCACTGGATAGCCCGCCCCGACAATTCCCACGCCAAGGCGGGCAACATCAACCACGCCCTCGGCTGCACGAGCGGTGAGCTGATCTTCTGCCTGGACGCTGACCACGTGCCCCTCCCCGACGCCCTCGACGCCATCGTGGGCTACTTCGACGACGACAAGGTCGCCCTCGTCCAGAGCCCCCACGACTTCTACAACCAGGACTCGGTGCAGCACTACGAGCCGGGCCGCCATGAGCAGAGCATGTTCTTCGAGGTTGTCTGCCCGGGCAAAGACCGGCATAACGGCGTCTTCTGGTGCGGGTCGGCGGCCCTGCTGCGCCGCCGCGCCCTGGTCGGGGTGGGCGGCGTGAGCACCGAGACGATCGCCGAGGACTTCCACTCGACGATCAAGTTGCACCGGGCGGGATGGCAGACCCGCTATCACGACGAGATCCTCGTCCAGGGGATCGCGCCGCACGACCTCGACGGCTACCTGTTGCAACGGGACCGCTGGGCGCGCGGCAACCTCGCCGTGCTGACCCTGCCGGAGTCCCCCCTCGGCCTGCGTTGCGGCCTCACCCTGCGCCAAAGAACCTCCTACTTCGGCAGCCTGTTCGCCTACGGCGCGGGCGCGTCGCGCCTGCTCATGATCGTGGTGCTCGTGGCCGTCCTGGCCGGGGGGGTCCTGCCGGCGCACATGACCGTGATGAGCCTGGCCGTGCTCTGGGCACCCTGGACCGTCCTCGCCATCATCTCGGCCAGCGCGCTGTGCCGGGGGCACCTGCGCTCCGCCGAGTCCTCCCACTACACGCTCATCACCGCCGCCATCTTCACCCGCGCCCTGCGTTGCGCTCTCCACCCGTCCCGGACGAAGTTCAAGGTCACCCCGAAGGCGGGCGTGGACGCCGGTGGTGCCCGTGCTCTGCGCAGCGTCCGCCCGTTGCTCGTGGTGGCGGCGGCCCTGGCCGGCGCCCTGGTCTGGCGGGGCCTGGGACTGCTGGGCTACGTGCACCCACGGCCTCTACCGGCATGGGCCGCCACTTTCGCCATGCTCCTGGGCACGTGGGAGCTCTACCGGGTGGTCGGCTCCTTGCGCACCGTGTTCCGCCGGCGTCAGCGGCGCTCGCAGGTCCGCTTCGCTTGCCTGGCCCCGGCCGCCATCGCCGACCAGGCTGACCAGGGCTCCTACGGACGTGTCGTTGACGTCTCTGTTTCGGGGGTGGGCCTCGTGGTCGCCCACGAGGTCGCCATAGGGGCACGCCTCCAGGTCGAGTTCGCCCTTCCCGGCCTTGACGGCCAGGTCCTGCCCGTGGCGGCGACCGTCGCCGTGCAGTCGGCCCGGCCCGCTCCCTCCGCCGGTTGGCGGCTGGGCACGGCCATAACTCACGCGGACGGCGGCCCGCGCCACAACCTCATCCGCTACTGCTACGTGGTGCACCCCTGTCAGCGGTTGCGCGAAAGCCGCCTCGAGGCACCTGAGCCGGGGGCGGAAGTGGTCCCGATCGGCCCTGTGCACCCGGCGGCGAACGATGACAAGGCCGGCCAAGCCCAGCGTCGCCCGGCCGGCCTCGCCGCCGGGGGTCGCCGCTGACGGGCCGTTCGGCCCTAGCTCCGCCTA
>JBEKNX010000309.1:0-5894 GCA_049522375.1 Acidimicrobiales bacterium
GACGAAAAGGTCCTCCAGGTACAGGCCGTGGCGGCCCGTCCAGGTCGAGAAGGACACGAAGTACACGGCAATGCCTATTACCTTGCCGTCCGCCTCTGCTACCAGGGCGAAGACCTGCGGGCCGGGACAGAAAAGGGCGCGCCGGAAGTCTTCCCCGGTGGCCTGGACGGCGTCCTCGGAGCGCTCGTAGCGGGCCAGCTGGCGGACCAAGTCCACCAGCTGGCCGACGTCGTCCGGGACGGCGTCGCGTACCAACACGCTATCGTGGCGCGCCGCTCCCAACGGGGGACCTCCTATCCCGTCATCTCTTGAGCAACCGGCCCACGATGATCGATATTTCGTAGAACAGCACCATCGGCACCGCCATACCCAAGAAGGTGAACGGGTCGTTGGAGGGCGTGACCACGGCCGCCACGCCGCACAGGACCACGATGGCCGGCCGCCGCCACTTCCGCCACTTGGTCGAGGGGACCACCCGGGCGATCATCAAAAAGACCACAATGATCGGGTAGAGGAACACGCCTCCGAACACCAGGCAGACCAAAACGTAGAGGCTCACGTACCCCGCGGGGCTGAACAGCGGGGCCACGCCATTGCCGCTGGCGCCGATCAGCCAGTTGAGGGCTTTGGGCCACACCAGGATGGCCGTGACCACGCCCATCGAGAACAGGGTCAGAGCGGAGGCGACGAAGGGGACCACGTAGCGCTTTTCGTTTTGCTTCAGCCCCGGCGTGATGAACATCCACGCTTGGAACAGCCAAACGGGCGCGGCCAGGGCCAGCCCGATGTACATGGACACCTTCAGGCGGGTCGTAAAACCCTCCGTCGGGCTCGATATGACCAGGTCCGGGGTGACCAGGTGCTTGTGGTGGGCGTAGAAGCTGCGGTAGGGCTCGGTCATGAAGTGCAGCACCGGGTTGTACAAGAACCAGCCGGCGATCGAGGTGGCGACGATGGCGATGGCGCAGTACAGCACCCGCCGCCTCAGCTCGGCCAGGTGCTCGAACAGGGTCATGCGGGCGCCGTCGCCCTCATCGGGCGGCTCCGAGGCGGCGGTATGGCCGTTGAGGCTCGGAGGTGCCCCGTCCTCCAGCGCCGGGCCTGCCCCGGCCCCGTTACCGAGCACGGACGTGCCCATGGCGTCGGTGCCTATGGCGTCGGTGCCCAGTACCGTGCCCAGCTGTTCGCCCCCCACGTCCGCACCGTGCCCCGCTTGCGGTCCCTCCTGGTCGCCGGGAAGCATGGTCAGTTGAAGCCGGGGTCGTCAGGGACCGCGGCAGGCGGTACCCGGGCCGTCACCGGCGGGACGCCGGCGCCCGTAGCCGGCCCCGGCTCATTGCTTGGCGCCGACGGCACGCCGCCGCTGGCCGCGGGAGCGCCAGCGGCGTCGAAACTGCTGCGGACCTCACGGGCGCCCACTTCGAGCGCGGCTCGAGGCTCAGCGATGGCGGAACGGAACTCGTCGCGAAGGGCAGACGTCTGCTTGAGCGGCTCGCCCAGGACACCGTGTAGTTCCCCCTGGATGGCGGAGGTGTACTTGCGGATTTCCGCCATCCAGCGCCCGGCGGTACGCGCCACTTCAGGCAGGCGCTTGGGGCCCAGCACCAGCAGCGCGATCACGAACAGCACTACCAGCTTGTCGGGGTCGAGGTTCATCGCCTACCGCCCGACCTAAGCGCGGCAGGACTGATCGGGCCTGGCCACCGCGTCAGCTCTCTGCCTTGGGTCCCTCGGCTTGGGCGCGAGCGGCGCGCTCAGCCAACAGTGCCTCGAGCTCTGAGCGCTTGAGCGTCACGGAGTCGCCTGCCCCGGGGCCCGGGACGGCCACCTGGCTCGCCGTGGTCACCGGCGCCGCGGCCGGCAGGACGGGCGCCGCCGCCGGCGCCACGGGCACGGCTGGTGGCGCGACGGTCACAGCTGCCGGTGCCACCGCGGCGGTCTCGCCCGCTTCTGCTTCGGTCTTGGCCTTGCGGAACTCCCGCAGCGCCTCGCCTGTGTTCTTGGCCAGCTTCGGCAGCTGCTTGCCTCCGAAAAGCACCACGACCGCCACCAGGATCACGATTAAGTCGTCGCCACCAGAGAAAATGGTTGACAGCACGGCCCTCACCTCCTTCCTGAGTTAACCGGCCGGACAAGATCCGACGTTACCACCCTTACCAGCGCAGGCATCATCGGCGCGCCGCTAACGGCATACGGGCACCGACGGGCCCGTTGACGGCGCCCGGGGGCCCCACCGACGCCTGTCCAGTGCGTGCCCCAGCTCATGTGGCAGTATTCGGAGGTAGGGGGCATGCCGGATGACCCGGCGGCGTTGGGCCCTGGCGGTCCCTGCTACTTCGCCATTTCCCTGTGACCGGCTTCCAGCTGCCGGCGGAACGCACTGACCATGAGTTGAGTGAGCTCCTCGATCGACGTCTCGGCTACCCGTCTGTCGACCGTCACCTTTCCCTGCTGGATCACGTTGAGCCGGTCGCACAGAGCGAACAGGTGGGCGTAGTTGTGGTCGATGACGATCATGGACACCCCCCGAGCGGAGAGGTCCTTCACCAGGTCCATAATGAGCGCCGACTCCTTGGCCCCCATGGCCGCCAGGGGCTCGTCCAGGAGGAGGATCTTGGCGTTGAGCCGTGTAGCCCGCGCCACCGCTATGGCCTGGCGCTGACCGCCGGAAAGCAACTCCACTTCTTGGTCCAGGTCGGGGACGTTGACCTTGATGTCGTCCAGGTAATGCCGGGCCAGGGAGCGCATGCGCCGGCGCGAGAGCATGCCGATCCGGCCGAGGAGGGTCAGCTCACGGTTAAGGAACAAGTTTTCGTAGACCGTCAACTGAGGGACGAGGGCGAGGTCCTGGTACACCGTCTCGATGCCGTGGGCCCGAGCATCCTTTACGGAGTGGAAGGTGACTTCCCGGCCCTCTACCAAGATGCGGCCCGTGTCGGGCCGTTGGAACCCGCAGAGGATCTTCACCAGCGTGCTCTTGCCTGCCCCGTTGTCGCCAACCAGGCCTAGCACTTCGCCCCGGTGCAGTTCGAGGTCGACCCGTTCCAGGGCCACCACCGCGCCAAAGCGTTTCGAAATCCCCTCGGCGCGCAGGATCACTTCATCGGAGATCGTCCGGTGCCCGATGGTGCCCGCCGCGTCAGCCAAACCTTCTGCCGGGGCCGTACCCGGCTCTTGCCGAGCTGTGCTCATCGTCGGAACCTCATGGCGAACCGGCGCAGTTGGAGGTTGAGGACCATGGCGACGATGATGATGATCCCTTCGAGCAAGAAGAACCAGTTCGCACTGACGCCGGTAAGGTTGAGCCCGTCCTCGAGGATGCCGAGGAAGAGAGCGCCGATCAAGGTGCCCAGCACCGTTGCCCGCCCCCCAGTGAGGGCGGTGCCGCCTATGACAGCCGCCACTATAGGCGGCAGCACGATGTTGAGGCCGTAGTCACCCGGGTCCATGCTCCCGAGCCTGATCAGGTCAAGGATGCCGATGAAGCCCGACACCGTTGAGATGATCATGAAGCACCAGATCTTGACCCGCGCCACGGGTATGCCGGCCTCCGCCGCAGCCAGCATATTGCCACCAGTGGCCGTGGTATGGACGCCGAAGCGGGTGTGCTTCAGGAGGAACCAGATCACCGCCAACACCAGGAGGGCCCAAAGGATGGTGGCCCAACTGCCGATGCCAAGGATATTGCTGTAGTAAAGATATGGAGAAGGGTGGGACCAGCTCGGCGCGTGCAGGCATGACGCCGGGAGTGGGTAGCCGTGACATGGTGGGGTCTGGACGGGCGAAACCGGCGGGGTGCCTTTCGTCCAGGTCATCTGCTCCTGGGTGTAACTGGACCCGACCAACACCAAGCCGTAGAGAAGGAACGTCATAGCCAACGTGACGATCAATGACGGCACGCGGAGCCAAACGGTGATCAGCCCGTTGGCCAAGCCGATGACAGCACTCAGGAGCAAGGCGATGATGATGGCCCAACCAACGGGCACGCCCGCGCTCCAAAACCAGTAGACGAACCACGGCGCCGTCAGGTACACCTGGCCGGCAGAGAGGTCGATCTCGGCCAGTACCAGCATGAGGACTTCGCCGGCGCCGATCACGATGAACGGCGCCACGTACTGGAAAGTAACGATGGCGTTGTCGACCGAGAAGAGGGCCGAGGTGCGTAGGGCGAAGTAGATGATCGTCAAAATCGTGATGCCGATCACCGTTGCTTCGGGTTGCCGGATGAGCCGCCTCAGCATGGTGGCGGGCGTGACCCCCCGCCCCCCCTTGACGGGCGGGGCGGGGGGGACAGGCGTGCGGTCGCTTGCAGTAACTGCCGCCTGCGCCACGATTTAGCCGATCTTGGCAGGCGGCTTCAAGGCGACCTGGGCCTTCGTGCTGCCTTCAAAGCGGCTCGAGGTGGTCAAGTAGGGGCCCACATTGGCGCTGGTCACAAAGCCGAGGCCGGTGTCGGTGTTGCAGGGCTTCATCAACCCACCCGAGATGGCGTAGAGGAACAACTGGACCGTGGGGATGAACCCTTGCAGGTACGCCTGCTGGTCGATGGTGAAGAGCAAATGGTTCTCTTGCACCTGCTGGAGGACGGGAGGGCCAATGTCCCACCCGGAGCCACCGACCTTGCCCCCGAGGTTGTACTTCCCGATTACGGTGGCGGCGGCGATCGAATCACCAGAGTCGACACAGTAGAAGGCCTTGACGTCCTTGTTGCCCAGGTACCACTGCTCGAGCAGCGGCTCCTCTTGGGCCTGGGTGGCGCTCGTACCCACTTCCTTGAAGTCGTACCCTGCCGCTACGAAGATGGGCTTGGCGCCGTCGATCCGGGGCTGGATATTACCGGTGCCCGGGGTGGCGATGACACCGGCGACGAGGTCACCCTTGCTGACCAGGCCACTGGCGACGATCCGCTTGGCGGCGGCCTGGCCGGCGGTGATGTTGTTTTGCCCGACGTAAGCCATCCGGTCATTGCCCGGCTCATCGGCGTTGTAGGCGATCACCGGGATGCCCTTGGAAAGAGCGTTGGCGACCGGGCTGTTGAAGGCCGTCGGGTCGATCAGGGTGGTCGCTATTCCGGCGACACCGGCGACAATGGCATCGCTTATGGCAGTGACCATGTCGGTGGCGAGCGAAGTCGCCGAACCGGTCCACGCCGGTGTGGGTATGCCGAGGATCGTGGCCGCGTCCTGCAACCCGTAGATCGTGGGCGTGAAGAACGTGTTGGTCGTCACGTGGTTCACGAACGTGAACTTGTACGCCGGGTGCTTGGCGAACATCGGGATGTCTTCGGTCTTGTAGCCCTGGGCGGCGGCGCCCCTCTCCGTGAGCACTTCGGTGAGAGCGCCCATAAAGGGCACGGCCGCCGCGGTCATCCCGACGTTGCGCAGGAACCTTCTCCTGGACGCGTCGTATTTCTTGGGATCTACTTCATAGGGTTCTGTAGCCATTCTTACCCTTTCCCCTAGCCGCCACGCGGGGTGGCGGCGCCGCTGTTGCCAGGCGTCCTCGGCCCGGCTGATGGACAGCGGAGGCGTGGGGACGGCCCGGATGTGTCGCCGGAAGGTTAGCGCTCACCCGGCACCGCCGCAAGCAGCCCCCTTGTCGATCCGTACAAACCCGACCAATATCCCCCATTCCGGCTCGCAGCCCGGTTGGTACCGCGCTCCTCTGTGCCTGGTGCCGTCGCCGTGCCCGTCCGGGCCGCCGGCCCGCTAGGGGCCGCTCTTGGTGGCTACGACCAGCTCTCTGACCTGGCTTTCGAGCAGGCGACGGGCGTCCGCCGGCAAGGCGTCGTCGGTCACCAGCACGTCGACCTCGGACAGTTCGGCCATGGTGCAAAGGGCCGTCGTGCGCCACTTGGTGTGATCGGCCACCACCACCAGTTTCCGGCACCGGGA
>JBEKNX010000310.1:0-5886 GCA_049522375.1 Acidimicrobiales bacterium
GAAGAACTGTGGGCGACGCTCGAATATTTCCTGCGGAAAGTTGTCCCGGTGGCCGAACGTGCGGGCGTGAGGCTGGCCATGCACCCCGACGACCCGCCCCTGTCGCCCATACGCGGGGTCGGACGGATCATGCGCAGCGTGGAAAACTACCAGCGGCTCGTCGACCTCGTACCGAGCGAGTGCAACGGGATCACCCTGTGCCAGGGCAACTTCGCCCTGATGACCGACGACCTGCCCGCCATCATCCGGCATTTCGGTAGGCAGCAGAAGATCTTCTTCGTGCACCTCCGCGACGTCAGGGGTACGCCGGAGAGCTTCGTCGAGACGTGGCACGACGAAGGCCAGACCGACCTCGTCGCCTGCATGGAGGCGTACAAGGAGGTCGGCTTCGACGGGCCGCTGCGTCCCGACCATGTCCCCACCGTCGATGGCGACACCAACGAGCACCCCGGCTACTCGGCCTACGGTCGCCTATATGCCCTCGGCTACATCCGGGCCCTTTGCCAGGCGGTCTGGCGCTCCTGAAGGGGCGGCCAGAGCCGGCCTCCGCCACGTGCGCCCCTCGCAGGAAAGTGAGACGGTCCCCATGCACATCCAGCCCACCCCCGAGGAGCTCGAGGCCTTCACGCCGCTAAACCCGTTCGGGCGCTTCCCTGACGGTCGCCCGTGTGTCCCCGACGAGGTGCTCGACCGGCTCGTGCAGGCCACGACCGAACAGGCCTGGAACGTGTTGCGCGACCGGGGCTACCCCTTCCAGTTCGAGGGTGGCTGGCTCGAGACCCACCCGGGCCGGGTCACGGTGGGCCGGGCCCTGACGGCGCAGTTCTTGCCCTACCGGCCCGATTACCACGCCGTCGTACAGCAGACGGGCGTGGCCGAGGGGCGTTCGACCAGCGGCGGCCAGAACTCCTGGGTGATCGAGAGCCTCCAGCGGCGCGACGTGATGGTGGTCGACATCTTCGGGAAGGTGAAAGACGGGACCGTCGTCGGTGACAACCTCGGCACGGCGGTGAAGGTGCGCACGGGGGCCGGAGCGGTCATAGACGGAGGGATCCGCGATTACCAGGGCCTCGTCGAGCTCGATGGCGTCAACTTCTACTTCCGGGGGATGGACCCGACCGCCATCGCCGACGTCACCCTGGCCGGCATCAATATCCCCGTCCGCATCGGCCGTACCACAGTGCTGCCGGGCGATGTGGTCCTGGGCACGCCGACGGGGGTCATCGCCATCCCGCCGCACCTCGCCGCCGAGGTGGCCGAGCGCGCCGAAGAGACGCTCGTGCGCGACCGGTTCGGCAAGCTGCGCCTGGCCGAGGGAAGGTACACCAGCGGCGACATCGACGTGTCCGTCTGGCGCCAGGAGATCGAAGCGGACTTCGTGGCCTGGCGGCAGGGGGCCGGGGCGTGAGCGACGTCGTCGTAGTGACCGGTGCAGCCAGCGGTATCGGCGCAGAGCTGGCCCGGGCGCTGGCCCGGGAATGGACCGTCGTCGCCGCCGACCTCCCCGATCGCCTGCCTGAACTAAGGGCCGTGGCGGACGAGCACGGGTTCGGCGCCGTGGGGGCAGACGTTACCCAGCCGGAGGGCGTCGAGCTCCTTTTCGAGCAGGCGGGCCAGGCCGGACGGTTGTGGGGGGTGGTCAGTTGTGCCGGCGTGACCCGGCGCGCCCACGTCAGCGAGACCACCCCTGAACTGTTCGACTTCCTCATCGGGGTCAACCTGAAAGGTAACTTCCTGGTGATGCGGGCTGCTCTGCTCGCCTTGCGCCACCAGGGGGGCCCGGGGTCGATCGTCGTCGTCAGTTCGATCAACGCCGCGGTGGGCCTGCCCAGCCAGGCCGTCTACACGGCGGCCAAGGCGGCGGTGAACTCGCTCGTCACCGCGGCGTCCGTCGAGGGCGGCCCCCACGGTGTACGGGTCAACGCCATCGCCCCGGGCTTGACGCGGACCCGGGGGATGAGCCCCCACGCCGGTGACGACCCGGCGGAGGACCGGACCATCCCGCTAGGCCGCGTGGGCCAACCGGGCGACATGGTCGGCCCTGTCCGCTTCCTGCTTTCTGATGAGTCGGCGTACGTCACGGGCTGTGTCCTTCCCGTTGACGGGGGGCTCATGCACGTGCGGGCACCTTTGACCAGTAAGAACGGAGGCTTGAAATGAAGATCGCCGACGCCCGGGTCATAGTGGCCAGCCCCGGCCGCAATTATGTGACGCTGAAGGTCCAGACCGACGGAGGCACCTATGGAGTGGGGGACGCCACCCTCAACGGTCGGGAGCTGGCGGTGGCGTCGTACCTGTCGGAGCACGTAGCGCCGCTGTTGATCGGTCGAGAAGCCATGAACATCGAAGATACGTGGCAATTTCTCTACCGGGGCGCGTATTGGCGGCGAGGCCCGGTCACCATGGCGGCCATCGCCGCCGTCGACATGGCGTTATGGGATATCAAGGGAAAAGAGCTCGGCACTCCGGTCTGGAACCTGCTGGGAGGCCGCTGCCGGGACGGGCTGCTGGTTTACTCTCATGCCGCCGCCCGCAGCGTAGACAAGGCGGTCGAGCAGGTCGATGTCCTTCTGCGGGCCGGGTACCGCGCCGTCCGCGTCCAGTGCCTGGTCCCGGAGCTGGAGGAAATGTACGGCGTCCCCCGAGCAGCCGGGGCCGGTGACGGGCTGGGCCTTCCCTTTGTGGAAAACGACTGGTCCACGCAGGCGTACCTGCGTTTCGTCCCGACATTGTTCTCCGCCGTCCGTGCCGCCGTAGGCCCCCAGCCGATGCTGCTGCACGACGCCCACCACAGGTTGACCCCCTCACAGGCGGGATGGCTCGGCCAGCGCCTGGAGGACTTCCAGCTGTTCTGGCTCGAAGACGCCGTACCGGCGGAATGGCAGGACGGCTACAAGATATTGCGGCACCATACGACCACGCCGCTGGCCGTGGGCGAAGTCTTCAACACCATTTTCGACTGCGACCGGCTCATCCGCAACGGTTGGGTCGACTACATAAGGACCGCCGCGGTGCACGCCGGCGGTATCACGCACCTACGCAAGATCGCCGACTACGCCGCACCGCACCATGTGAAGATCGGCTGCCACGGAGCCGGCGACCTCTCACCGATAACCATGGCCGCGGCCGCTCATTTCGGCATCGCCACCTACAACGCCGCCATCCAGGAGCACGGGGAACACTCGGCGGCGACGCACAGGTTGTTCCCCCACCACTGGTCCGTGGCCGAAGGGTACCTGCAGCCGGGAAATGCCCCCGGCCTTGGGGTCGACATCGACGAGGACCTGGCCGCCGAGCTCCCCTACGAGCGGGCCTATCTTCCCGTGACCAGGCTGGAGGACGGGACGGTCGGCGACTGGTGACCGGGGGCCGGTTGTGCTCGACCACGGAGGGCCGACGGTGCGCGTCGCCGTGACCGGCGCCGGGGGACGGCTCGGCGCCAAAGTCGTAGCCCTCCTCGTCGAGCGCGGGCATTCTGTTGTCGCCATCGACCGCCGGGCGCCGGGGGACAGGGTTGACGGGGCGGGCGAGACTGAGGGCAGCCCGGGCGACAATAAGGGCGGTGCGGGCGAGACTGAGGGCAGCCCGGGCGACCCGCGTACGGACTGGCTGTCAGTTGAGGTCACGGACTACCCCGCACTTCTCGCCGCCTTCGAGGGGTGCGATGCCCTGGTCCACCTGGCCGCCTTCGCCGGACCTGGGCAGGCGCCGGCGTGGGAGGTGCACCATAACAACGTCGTGGCCAGTTACAACGCCCTCCACGCCGCCGCCTCGCTTGGGATCCGGCGGATCTGCCAGGCGTCCAGCGTCAACGCCATCGGCGGGGCGTACAGCCGTGCGCCCCGGTTCGACTACTTCCCGCTCGACGAGGACCACCCGAGCTATACCGAAGACCCCTACAGCCTGTCCAAGTGGATCTGCGAGCAGCAGGCGGCGTCCATCGCCCGCCGGCACGACGGGCTCCTTATTGCCAGCCTGCGGTTCCACCTGTGCGTCGAAGACCGTGGCCGGGCGGTCGAGGCTAGGAACGCTCGGCCGGAGACGGCCACCCGCGACCTGTGGGGCTATACGACATGGGCGAGCGCGGCGGGAGCCTGCCTGCTGGCCATCGGCGCCGGTTATGCCGGCCACGAAGTTTTCCTGATCGTGGCGCCCGATCACGCCGGACCAGGGACGGCGGGCGACCTGGCCGCCGCCCACTACCCGCGTGTACCGCTGAGGAGGCCAATGGGCCCGGGAGACGGGTTCTTCAATTGCGCCAAGGCGGAACGGCTGCTCGGGTGGCGTCACGAGGAATGTTGAGCCGGTCCGGGCCGGGCGTAGCGGGCAGTCGCGGGGGGAGGTGCGGTGCGAGCGCTGACTCTCGGCGATAAGGGCGACGACCGTCTCCGCCTCGAGGACGTCCCCGAACCCTCCCCGGCGGAAGGGGGCATCCTGGTCGAGGCGGTGGCGCTCGGGGTTTGTGGCACCGATCGCAGACTGGTGCAAGCGGCCCCAAGGCTACCGCCGGGCCGGGACCGCCTGGTCCTGGGGCATGAGTCCCTGGGCCGGGCCCTGGAGGCTCCCCCAGGTTCAGGGTTCCACGAGGGCGACCTGGTGGTCGGCATCGTGCGCGGCGCCGACCCCGTCCCCTGCTCTTTCTGCGCCGGCGGCGAGCCCGACCTGTGCGAGAACGGCGGTTTCACCGAGCGCGGCATCCTGGCAAAAGACGGCTTCGGGTCCGAACGGTTCCGGCTGCAGCCCCACGAGGCCGTACGCCTCGACCCCCGGCTGGGCCTGGCCGGGCTGCTCCTCGAACCGACCAGCATCGTGAGCAAGGCGTGGGAGAGGTTGGACGTGCTCGTGCGGCGCCGGCCAGCCCGGGCCCTGGTGCTCGGCGCGGGGCCGATCGGCCTGCTGGCGGCCCTGTTGGGGACCGAACGCGGCTACGACGTGCACGTCATGGACCAGCTGGACCACGGCCGCAAGCCCGACCAGGTGCGAGGACTGGGGGCCACGTACCACACCGCCCCGGCCACGCTGCCGGGGGACTTTGACGCCGTGCTGGAGTGTACCGGCGCACTGCTCAGCGAAGCGGTCCGCCAGACCGCACCGGTGGGCACGATCTGCCTTATCGGCGAAGGCGAAGATCGTTCCGTCCCGGTGCTGGGACCCCAGGAGCTGACCAGTGACCTGGTACTGGGCAACAAGACTGTGACCGGCATCGTGAGCTCGAACCGGCGCCATTTCGAAATGGGGCACCGGGCGCTGCGCCAGGCCGACCCGAAATGGCTGGCCGGGCTGCTGCGCCCGTGCGTGGCCTTGGAAAACTGGCGCTCGGCCTTCGAAGGGAACGGGGACCGGGTAAAGACCGTGATCACTTTCAAAGCCGGGCACGGTTTAGACCACGACGGCGGCTGAGCGCGCTGGCAGCCGCACTCCCGTCGTGGGGTCGAGCCAGTCGTCGTCGTCCACGAGGCGGGGGCACGGTTTCTATGCCTATGTAGAGCCCCCCGCCGGTTTTAGCGCCTCGGCCGGCCACTCCAGCAGCGAGACCTCCTCGAGCGGCCCACCGGCGCGGGGAAGAAGGAAGGTCTTTATCTCACCGGGGGCAAAGCTCGACTCGATGGTGCGGCCGAAGAGAGGGAGCTCCAGCCGAGCCGAGCAAGGCCGGCCGCTGGCCTCGTAGGCCCGCACGACGAAGGCGTCGCCGTCTTCGGCTTGCTTGAGGACGCTCAGGACGACCGCCCCTCCGCCGTCGTCCACGAAACTTTGGGCGGGCGGTAGGGGGCCGGGATGAAAATGCTCGGGGAAGGCCAGGGGCCGCTCGTTGAGCTCTTCGGCCAGACGGACGACGCCCGCCGCCGAGGGGTCGCCGCCGTGGGGCAGAAGGGCATAAGTAAACTC
>JBEKNX010000311.1:0-5865 GCA_049522375.1 Acidimicrobiales bacterium
TGGTCCTCACTCAAACCAGCCCCAACGACGAAACCTCGAGCCTGGCGACTACCATTCGGGCCGGTGACCCTCCCGACGTCGTGGGGCTGAACGACATTGACGTGCCGGCATTCAGCCAGGAGGGCGCGCTTTTGAACATCACCAAGTACGTGGACGCCCTTGCTTTCAAGAGCGACCTGAGCCCGGGACACCTGGCACTGGGTGTGTACAAAGGCCAGAACTACGCGGTGCCCTACCTGGGCGACCTGTCGGTCCTCTGGTACAACAAGACGCTGTTCAAAAAGGCCGGCCTCAACCCCAACGACCCTCCGGACAGCTTTGCCTCGATCCTGAGCGATGCTCAAAAGATCACCGCCCTGGGCAACGGCGTCAAGGGGTTCGACTTTGCCGGCGACTGCCAGGGGTGCCTGGGGTTCGTAATGCAGCCGGACCTGTGGGCCGTCAACGATAACCTGATCCTCGGCCCGATCGGCAAGCAGACGATCAACATCGTCAACAACGGCCCCCTCCGCCAGTTGCTCCAGCTGTACCAGACCATCTGGGCGGACAAGCTGGCCCCCGCCAATGCCCAGACCGACAGCGGCGGGACCTGGCCGGACAATTTCGGTAACGGTGACGTAGGCATTTTCCCTGGAGCGTACGGCTTCTACCCCACCTGGGTCAGCGACAAGATCATCTCCCAGGTCGGGGTCGCCCCCCTGCCCGGGCCTACGGGTGGGTACTCCACCTTCGACGGTGGTGACGACTTCGTCATCCCCGCCGGGGCCAAGAACCCCTCAGGGGCGTGGGAGTTCATCCAGTGGGCCCTGCAAACCAAGCAGCAAGAGATATACCCGAGCCATGGGTACACGCCGGTGCGCACCGACATCCTGACCCCTCAGTACAAGGCGCAGAACCCTTACGACGCCGTAGCGTTGAAGGCGTTGGCCAAAGGTTCGGCTCCGGTGACGACCATCTACGACGCCGCCTTCAACGAGCCCAACTCACCTTGGTTCCAGATGTTCACCCAAGCGGTGTACAAGGACGACATCAGTGGCGCACTCAAGACAGGCCAGGCCGGTTTCGAGAAAGTGGCTCAACAAGCCGGCGACCTCGCTTCCTAGCCGTCTGCTCAGCTGACAGGTAGTGCCAGACAACATGCCGGGTCCCGAGCCACCGAAAGGCACGATTGGGCCTTCAGTTGTTGAGGTCAACCCGGCCCCCGGGAAGACGCCCGGGGGCCGGGCCCTGTCCGGTCTCGAAGCGCCCGCGGGTACCCGGCCGGGCTCGCCTCCTCGGCCCGGGGCGCTGGGCCGGGCGGCGGCCAGGACGGGAGCGCTGCTGGCGGCCCCGGCATTTGTCCTGGTGGTCATGTTCGTGCTTTTCCCGCTCGGTTTCGCCATCTACATTTCGCTGACCGACTGGCCTTTGATCGGTCCGTACCATTTCGTGGGTACGCAGAACTACCAGGACCTTGTCCACGACTCGGCTTTCATCCACAGTGTGATCTTCACCCTCACCTACACAGGCATCGTCACCCTGCCCATCTTTCTGGTCGGTTACGGCCTGGCATTGCTCGTGCGTTCCAACCGTTATGGCAGCAAGTTCTTCCGGACTATGTTCTTCCTGCCGTTCGTGGTCGGGCTGACGACCGAGAGCTACCTCTTCTCGATCGAACTCCAGCCCAACACCGGCGCCGTGGATTTCGTCCTCTCCAAGCTGGGCCTGGTCAGTGACGCCCAGGCCTGGACGGTGAACTACGGTCCCGCGCTCTTCATCATCTCGGTCATCGTCGTCTGGTTCGCCTCCGGCTTGACCATGCTCATCCTCATGGGCGGGATGCAGGCCATCCCCCGCGAGCTTTACGAAGCGGCCGACGCCGACGGGGCGACCTGGTGGGGGAAGGAGAGGCTGATCACCCTGCCGTTGCTGCGCGGGTCGATCGCCCTCAGCCTCATCATCTCCGTCATCGGCTCCTTCCTGGCCTTCAACCAGTTCTTCATCCTGGCGCAGAACAACGCCAGCTTGGAGACGGTGGTGGAGTGGATCTACGTAACCGCCTTCGACCAGTACCACCTGGGCTACGCCACCGCCATGGCGATATTCCTCGTCGTGGTGATCGGTCTGGTGGCCTTGGCGCAGTTCTTGTTGCTCCGGGACACGACCGAGCTATGACCGGCCTCGCCCTTCGCAACCTGGGCACGGAGGCGCCGGTGCCCGTCCGGCGCCGTCCTACGCGGGGGCGGGGTTTATACCTCTACATGGTGGTGGGCACGGTGCTGGCCCTGCTGTTCGTCCTTCCCCTGGTGTGGGCGGTGCTGCGCTCGTTGCAACCCACCAACCTGTCCAGCGCGGCCCCCCAGGCGGCGGACTTCACCCACCTCACCTTTGCCAACTACCGGGCCGTGTTCGGCCCTGAAGACATCCTCGTCAACGTCATTAACAGCCTCGTGACCGCTTTGGGCACGGCGGCGTTGACGGTCGTGGTGGCCACGCTGGCTGGCTACGGCCTGGCCCGCTTCCGCTTCCGGGGAGCGGGCATAGTTTTCGGTGCCATCCTGCTGGCGTTGATGATCCCCTTCCAGGCGGTGCTGACCCCCCTCTTCTTGGAGCTCCACTTCTTCCACCTGACCAACAACCTGGCCGGGCTGGTGCTCGTCTACAGCACCTTCAACCTGCCCTTCGGGGTGTTCGTGATGCGCAACACGTTCTTGCACATCCCCCGTGAACTGATCGACTCCGCCAACGTGGACGGGGCCGGGCCGATGAGCACTCTCGTCCGGGTCCTTCGCCCGCTGGTGGTCCCGGGCCTGGCCACGACGGCTATCTACGCCTTTCTCTACTCCTGGAACGAGTTCCTCCAGGCTCTGACCTTCTTGTTCAGCAACGACGTCCTGACCCTACCGGTGAAGCTGTTCAACATCGAGACCGCTACTTACGGGACGATCGAGTTCGGTTACCTGTCATCGGGCGTAGTGATCTCCATGATCCCTTGCATCGTGCTGTACGTCGCCCTGCAGAAGTACTACGTCCAGGGTCTGACCTCGGGGGCGCTCAAGGGTTGACAGAGGCGGGCCGTGCCCGTCCCGGGCTTTGTTCGGCAAGTTCCAACGGTATTACCCTCGGCGCGCAGGGAGGGCACAACGGATGGCAAAAGAGCTCGGGGCCCTGACTGACGAGCATGATGCCTGCTCCGCCCCACCCCGGTCTGACGGTCCCGCCGGGCAAGAGCTCCCGCCGCCCCGCAAAATGCCCTCCGGGGCCCCGCCCCGCCGGTTGCCGGCCATAACCGACGTGGCCAAGCTCGCCCGCGTTTCGCACCAGACCGTCTCGCGGGTCCTGAACGCGCACCCCAGTGTCACCCCTTTGACCCGGGCCCGGGTGCTCGCCGCCATAGAGCAGCTCGGGTACCGCCCCAATGCCGCCGCCCGGGCCTTGGCCACCGGCCGTTCCAAGACCCTGGGCGTGGTCACCCACAACACGACGCTTTTCGGCCCGGTGTCCACCCTTTACGGCATCGAGCAAGCGGCGCGCGTCGCCGGCTACTTTTTGAGCGTGGTGAGCCTGCAGTCCATCGATCGCGACTCCGTGCGCGACGCCGTAGGCCGCCTGGCCGACCAGCACGTCGAAGGCATCGTCGTGATCGCCCCTCTCACCTCGGCGGCCGAGGCGCTCGACGACCTGCCCACCGACATGCCCGTGGTAGTGGTCGAAGGCGACCCTCGCGTCGACCTGGCCGCAGTTACGGTCGATCAGGCTGCCGGGGCCCGGGCAGCCACCACTTTCCTGCTGTCCTGCGGGCACCGGACCGTGTTCCACGTCGCCGGGCCCTCGGAGTGGCAGGAGGCGCAGGGCCGGGTGGCCGGGTGGCTTTCGGCGCTGGAGGGGTCGGGGGCCGAAGTGACCTCAGCGCTATCGGGTGACTGGACCGCCCGTTCGGGTTACCGGGCCGGTCGGGCCCTGGCCCGGGTGCCCGAGGCTACGGCTATCTTCGTGGCCAACGACCAGATGGCACTGGGAGTGCTCCTGGCCCTGAACGAGCGCCACCGCCGCGTGCCCGAAGACGTGAGCGTGATCGGCTTCGACGACATCCCCGAGTCGGCCTACTTCACCCCCCCACTGACCACGGTGCGCCAGGATTTCGACCAGGTGGGCCGGGCCAGCTTGAGGCTGTTGCTGGACCAGATCGAGTCAGGGGCCCGCAGTGTGGACCGGGTGGTGGTCCCGTCCGAACTGGTCGTCCGGCAGAGCACGCGGGAGGGCCCCGGCAACTAGACCGTCCCGCCGCCGCAGCCGCCCTTGCGGTCGCCGGCAAGTCGACGGGCTCCTCATGAGAGCGCTAACTTGGGCCCATGGACGGGCCCGCGTACGCCATAGGCCTTGACTTCGGTACGGCTTCGGCCCGTACCCTGTTGCTGGACTTGTCGTCGGGGGAGGAACTGGCTGTCTCCGAACTGGCATATGCCGAGGGCGTGATCGACACCACCCTGCCGGGCAGGGGCGAACGCCTCCCGGCGGACTGGGCCTTGCAAAATCCCGATGATTACACGGCTGTGCTGGACGCAGGGATCGTGGACGTCCTGCAAAAGGTGCCCGGTGCCGCCGGGCGCGTGGTGGGCATTGGTCTGGATTTCACGTCCTGCACCGTGCTGCCGGTCACAGAAGAGGGAGTGCCCCTCTGCAGCCTGCCGGCCTGGCGCAACCGCCCGCATGCCTGGCCCAAGTTGTGGAAGCACCATGCCGCTCAGCACGTCGCCGACCGGTTGAACGAGGTGGCCGCCCAGCGCCAGGAGCCCTTCCTGGCCCGTTACGGGGGCCGCATCTCGTCTGAGTGGTACTTCCCCAAATTGATCGAGATCTGGCTGGAGGACCGCGACATCTACGACGCCACCGGTGCCTTCGTGGAGGCGACCGACTGGGTGGTCTGGCACCTCTGCGGTCACCAACGCCGCTCGGCGTGCCCGGCGGCTTACAAAGCCATGTGGTCAGGATCCGAGGGCCTGCCCGGCGCTGCCTTCTTCGAAGCCGCGTACCCGGGTTTTTCACGTCCCGCTGACAAGCTGGGCAACACGTTCTACCCGCTCGGCACCCGCGCTGGGCACCTCCGGGCTGACCTGGCTCGCAAGTGGGGCCTGGCGGAGAGCGTTGCCGTGGCCGTGGGCAATGTCGACTCGTTCGTGTCGTTCCCGGGGGCCGGGGCCGAAGGCAGCGGCACTTATGTGATGGTCATCGGGACCTCGATCTGTGACCTGGTGGTCTACCCCGAAGAGGTGGCGCTGGGAGGCATTACCGGGGTGGCCAAAGACGGCATCATCCCGGGGCTGTACGGCTACGAGGCGGGCCAGCCGGCCGTCGGCGACATGTTCGGTTGGTTCGCGGAAAGCCTGGCCGGCGCCGGCGGGCCGGGCCCCGCCGGCAGCAGGCTCCGCCAGTTGGAGCAAGCGGCCGCCGCTCTGGCCCCCGCCCAGAGCGGGTTGGTCGTCCTGGACTGGTGGAACGGCAACCGCAGCATCCTGGCCGACGCCGACCTTTCGGGAGTGATCGCCGGGCTCACGCTGCAAACCAGCGCCACGGACATCTACCGGGCCATGCTCGAGTCGGTCGCCTTCGGCAACAAGGCGATCATGGACAACTTCGCTTCTGGAGGCCTGGAGCTCGACGAGATCGTCGCCTGTGGGGGCATCGCCGAAAAGAGCCCGCTGCTCATGCAGTTGATCGCCGACGTCTCGGGCCGCCCGGTCCGCGTGCCGTCCTCTTCACAGGTCCCGGCCCGGGGCTCTGCCCTCTTCGGCGCTGTGGCCGCCGGCCCCGAGGCCAGCGGTTTTTCCAACGTCGCCGAAGCGGCCGGGGCCTTACGGCCGGGCACGGCCAGCACTTATCGCCCTC
>JBEKNX010000312.1:0-5762 GCA_049522375.1 Acidimicrobiales bacterium
CACCACGAAGGCGGTCCAGGCGCACAGCACCACCAAGGAGCCGGCCCCAGCCCGGTCGGCGGCCGGGGCGCTGTCGCCGAGCAACCCGGCCCGATGAGCGCGTTCGCGGACGCCCGCCCAGGCCACCGAAAGGCGCAGCCGAAGGGTGGGGGGTCGCCCGCCGAGGCTGTCTTCTAGGAAGGCCAGGAAGTCTTCTCCGTAACGGTCCCGCCAGGCCGGCGGGTACCAGCGCAGGGGCGACGAGCTCCGGGGGGCGCGGGGCTTCATGTCAGCCCTCGCCCTATCAAGTTGAGCCTGGACGTGCCTACCTCGGATATGCGTCGCATGTCCCGTACGGCCTCGGCCAGGGCGGCGGCGCCAGCCGCGGTAATGCGGTAAGGACGCCGGCGCTCCTCCGCTTCGAGAGGCTCGATGAGACCACGCTCCTCCAGCCGGGTAATGGCCCCGTAGAGTGCGCCCGGCCCGAGGGTGACCCCGGCGAAATCCTCGATGTCCTTCGCCAGCGCGTGCCCATGCTTGGGCCCCGAGGCGAGGCTGGTGAGGATCAACACGGGCGGGTCGTTCGGCCGTCGCCGCCCGTAGCGGTCGTGCACGTGGGCCATGGCGCCACACTACTACGTCATACGTAGCTACGCAAGACGTAGTCAGAGGTCGAGCTCAGCCGGAAGAGACCCATTTTGGCCGGAACAACGATAGACATGCCAGGCTGGTCACGACCCGGGGCAGGCTGACCAGGGACCGGGATGAGGTGAACGGGTGATAATGGCTACGGGGAACGCCATTTACCACATGAGTTTCCTCCAGGCCATCGCCATCGGGTTGCTCCAGGGCATCAGCGAGCTCTTCCCGGTTTCGAGCCTGGGGCACACCGTGTTGGTGCCGTCATGGATCGGCGGGACTTGGGCGACGCTCGTTCGCCAGGAGTCGCAGGCCGAGAGCCCTTACCTTGCGTTCGTCGTCGGGCTGCACCTGGCGACGGCGGTGGTCCTGCTCGGCTTTTACTTCCGGGAGTGGGCCCGGCTTGTCGCCGGGTTCCTGCGCTCTCTTGGTCGCCGGAAGGCCGTGACCGACGAGGAGCGGCTCGCCTGGTTGATCGTGATCGCCACCGTCCCGGTCGGCGCCCTCGGGCTGGTGTTCGAGCACCAGTTCCGGGTGCTGTTCGCCAAGCCGGTTGCCGCCGCCCTGTTCCTCATGGCCAACGGCGTGATCCTTCTGGCCGGCGAACGGCACCGGCGCCGGCATGAGCGCGCCGGCGCCGACCAGCCTGCCGCCGCCACGGGCCGGCCGGGCCGACCGGGCACACGACTGGTGCCGATGGACGCCGCCGCCGAACATGAGTTGTCACGCATCGGCGTGCTGAGCGCGGCCATCATTGGTGCGTCCCAGGCGCTCGCCCTGCTGGCCGGTATCAGCCGGGAGGGTGTCGCCATGGTGGGCGGCCTTTTCCGTGGGCTCGACAACGAGAACGCCATGCGCTTTTCCTTCCTGCTCTCGACCCCCGTCATTTTCGCTGCCGGGGCGCTGAAGGTACCGGACCTGCTCGGCCCGCTCGGCAACGGCATACGGCCCCAGGTGATCGCCGGGAGCCTCGCCGCCGTGGCGACCTCGCTGTTGGCCGTGCTTTTCCTGACCCGTTACTTCAGGACGCGTACCTTGATGCCTTTTGCCGTCTACTCGCTGGCTTTTGGCTTGGCGTCCGTGGTCCGCTTCGGCGTGTTCTGAGCGACGAGCCGGCTCGATGGGCCGGCCGCGCCCTCAAGCGGGGGCGGGCTCGGCCGTGGTGTCTCGACCGGCGCTGACCGGCTGGTCGGGGACGTGGCTGCGCTGGCTGCTGGCCTCGAAGTCCTTGGTCCGTATGAGGGCCACCGCGCCCACCGCCGAGGCCAGCGCCAACACGCCGCCTATGAACAGCACCACGTCGAGGCCGTGCGCGTACGACGCCAAGGTGGCGTGCGCCAACCGGGCCCGATCGGCCAACGGGGCGTGCGCCAGCAACTGCGAGCTTTCGCCACCTTGTATGGCCTTGGAGAGGCCGGGGATCTGAGCTGCCAACCCGCGTACCGAGCCCAAGTTGCGGCGCAACTGGCGGGTCACCTCGGAACCGAAGATAGAGCCCAGGGCGGCTACGCCCGTGGAGATGCCGACCTGGCGGAAAGTGGAGTTGATGCCCGAGGCCATCCCGGCTCGCCGGGGCTCGACGACGCCCACGGCGGTCGAGGCCAGGGGAGGGTTGACCATCCCGGCCCCCACCCCCGCCACCACGAAGCCGGGGACCAGCACCGTCCAGGTCGACGAGGGACCGAGCCGGGCCATCAACAGCAGGCCCACCCCGACCAGCAAAAGGCCCCCGCCGATGAGGAGCCGCACGGGCACGTGCTGGGTCAACCGGCCGGACACGGTGGCCGCCACCATGAGCCCGGCAGAAATGACGAGGAGGCGCAGGCCCGCCCCGAGCGCCGAGTAGCCCTCTCCGTCCTGGAGGTACAACACCACGTAGAGAAGCAGGGCGAACAGCGACGCCGACAGGCCGAAAGCGGCGATGGCGCCCCCGTCGAAGGTGTGGTTGCGGAACAGCGACAGGTCGAACATGGCCCGCGTGCTGTGACGCTCCTGTAGCACGAACGCCACCAGCAGGACGAAGGCGAGCGCGAAGCAGACCAGGACACCGGTCTCGGTCCAGCCTTTCTCACCTGAGCGGATGAGGGCGTAGACCAGCGAGACCAGCGCCGCGGTGAACACGGCGAACCCGGCCCAGTCCGGCTGGCGGGCGCCCTTTTGGCGGGACTCCTCGACCCGCGCCGCGGTGACGGCTATGGCGAAGGCACCTATGGGCACGTTGACGAAGAAGATCCATTTCCACGACAGGCCGGAGGTGAGGATCCCGCCGATCACCGGGCCGATGGCCACGGCCGCCCCGGTGATGGACCCCCACACGCCGAAGGCCACGCCGCGCTCGCGCCCCTGGAAAGCCTGGGCCAGCAGGGCCAGAGATGTCGAGAACATGATGGCCCCGCCGATGCCCTGGCCGGCCCGGGACAGGATGAGCCAATCAGAGGACTCGGCCAGCCCGCAGGACAGAGACCCCAGCGTGAAGGACACGAGGCCGATGGTGAACAGGAGCCGGCGGCCGAAGAGGTCGGCCAACGAGCCGGCGGTGAGCAGGAGGGAGGCCAGTGTCAGGGCGTAGGCGTCGACCACCCACTGCAGGTCGGAGAAGCTCGAGTGCAGGCTCTTTTGGATGTCGGGCAGGGCCACGTTGACGATCGTCACGTCCAGGAGGAGCATGAACGTCCCCAGGCATACGGCGATCAACGTCCACCATTTCTTTTCCATCAGTGCAGGTTCTTCCCCATCGGCTCTCGCCCTCCGGCTCCAGGCTTTCGGTGTGGGCGATGCTAGGGGGCCGGACCCCATTTTCGGCGGTCAGGTCATCAGGCGGTCCCTCCGGTCAGCCCTTGAGGCCGGCGGTGGCGATCCCTCCCCGGATGCCCCGCTGGACCAGCACCAGGAGAATGGCCGACGGGATGGCGGCGAAGATGGCCGCGGCCATGAGCTCGGGCCATTGCGAGGTGTACTCGCCCAGGTACTGGTAGATGCTGAGGCTCATCGGTATGACGTTCCCGGAGGTATTGAGGGTCAGGGCGAAGAGGAAGTCGCCCCAGGAGAAGAGGAACGAGAACAGCGCCGCCGCCAGGATCGCCGGCCGGCTGAGCGGGAGCACGATCCGCACCAACGAGCCCAGCAGCGTGGCGCCGTCCACATAGGCGGCTTCGAGCAGTTCGTGCGGCAGGCCGATCATGAAGGCGCGGATGACGAGTATGTCGAACGGCACGCAATAGGTGGAATCGGCGATTATCAGCCCGAGGTAGCTGTTGAGCAGGTGGATCTCGGCGAAGATCTTGAAGAACGAGATCCCGAGCACGATGCCCGGGATCGTCTGGGTGACCAGGAGCACCAGCGTGACCAGCCCGGTGACGCGGAACCGGAAGTTGGCCAGGGCGTGGGCGGCGGGTACGGCGATCAGCAGCGACAGCAGCGTGGATCCGACGGCGATGATGAGACTGGTCAGCAGGGCGCCGCCCTGGGTGTGCAATACCTCCGAATAGGCGGACAGGGTCGGAGTGGGCGGTACGAGGGTCGACGGGATGGCGTAGGACTGCTGCAACGTCTTGAGCGACGTGACCACGGCCCAGTAGATCGGGAGCAGCATTACGCCCACGATCACCAACCCGACCACGAGGTTGACCCCCGAGATGGTGGCGGCGCGGCGAGGGTTATGGCGGGTGGTCATCGGCGCAGTTCTCCCCGGTAGCTGCGCACGTAGCCCAGGGCACATACGAGGGAGATCAGCATCATGAGCGTGCCCACAGCGGCGCCCTGGCCGAAATCGAGGTTGGTGAACGACAACGTGTACGTCCAGGTGGACAGCAGCTGGGTGGCGTTTATCGGCCCCCCGCCGGTCAGGATGATCACGATGTCGAACGCCTTGAGGGTGTAGATGAACCCGAGCACCAGGACGACGGCGATCACCGGGCGCATGACCGGCACGGTGATGGACCGGAAAGTCCGCAGCCGTCCGGCGCCGTCGACCCGGGCGGCCTCGTAAAGCTCCTTGGGGATGTCCTGGAGCCCCCCGTGCAGCAGCAGCATGTTGAACGGGATCCCGATCCAGATGTTGGCCAGCACGACCACCGGCAGCGCCAGGTGCGTATCGGTGAGCCACTCGATCGGCTTGTGCATCAAACCGACGTCCGAGAGGACCTGGTTGATCATGCCACTGTTGGGGTCGAACATCAGCCTCAGGATGAGCCCGGTGACCACGCCGGGGAGCAGCCAGGGTATGAGGATGAGGGATCTCAGCAGGCCGCTAAGAGGGAACCGCTGGGTGAAGAAAAGGGCCATCAGGAAGCCGACCCCGAACTGCACCACCAGGGAGCCGGCCATGAAGATCGCCGTGTGGGCGATCACACCCGGCAGGGCCGGGTTTTCCACTGCCACCCGGTAGTTGGTGAGCCCTACGAAGCTGGCCGTGTTCTGCAGGAGCCCGATCACACTTGACTGGCGGACGCTGAGCAGGATGTTGTAGGCGATGGGGTAGACGAAGAGCGCCAGCACATAGATGATGGCCGGTAACAGGAACAACCATTGCTTACCCCTGGTTATCGTCCGGAGCCACACCCCGTGCGTGCCACCGGGAGGCCGCGGCGGCCGACTGTGCTGCCCCCGGCGTACCGTTACGGCCCCCGACGTGGTCCCTGGCACCGACAGCGCTCTTTGCTCGGGCTGCCGGTCAGCGAAGCGGCAACTGGGCGCCGTCGCGCAGGTACAGGGGGATCCGGTCGAGCGGGGCTTCGGCGTCGGCCCACGTCCCTCCGTCGAGGGTCTGCTCGGTCCAGGGGTCGGTCCAGGTGGCCCCGGCGGGAAGGTAGACGCGCCGGGAGCGGGCGCCGAGCTCGGTCACGGGGGCCACGAGCACCGAGGGGCCGAAGCAGAACTCGTCGTCGACGGCCCAGGCCTCGGCGTCGTCGGGGAAGTCGAACCAGAGCGGCCGCATGGGTGGCACCCCGTCCCTGGAGGCCAGGGCCATCTGCTCGAGCACGTAGGGCTTGATCCGCTCCCGCAGGCGCAGGACGCCGGCCAGGATCTCGTACACCTCCTCGCCGTAGGACCACACCTCGTTGGGCCCGCCGGACGTATCGTGGCCGAACGGAAGACGCGGTTGGCGGTTCCCGTGCAGCCTGAACAGCGGGCACCACACGCCG